>CAYLRE010000043.1:0-22548 GCA_964385715.1 uncultured Planctomycetaceae bacterium | reverse complement strand
GCCAACTGGAAGTGGCGACCGCTGGCATCCGGCTCCATTCGCGTTAGTTCTTCCAACCCTGCATCGGCCAGATCGAGCGACTCGTTGATGCGATGGATGGCGGGCTCGTCGGCGACCGGTTGTTCGGTTGCTGGAGTTTGGGACAACTTCTCAGCGTCTTTTCCGGGGGCTAGGGTCGGGTCGGCCGTGGCCAACATTTGATCTTCTTCGGCCATCTCCCGGTTGTCGCTCCGCTTCGTATCGTTCGTCGTCTTGTTCATAGAAAGAATGCTCCGCGAAGGACGTTATTCGAGGGCGGCCAATCGTTGGCGACAGGCGGCCGGTGGTTGTTTTGGGTAGGCGGGATGTGACTGCTAGCGGCGGGAACTCTGTCGCGACGCTCCGCTTCTGTTTGAGCGGTGCCGGACATCTCCACGTCTTTAGAACCGCGGCAGCCACGATTCCTACCCTGTTTCTTCGGCTCGTTAGCCCCCGCTCGTACAAGGGTTTAGCACCGCGGCGGGGCTGTTCCCGATGTACCGGTAATGGGGCGCCAGAGGCGGGCAAAAACGTCAATTTGCGGCACAAAACTGCCTCTCGCGGCATTCTCACCGCCGCGGGCCAGGAAATATCAGCCCAGCTCTATAAGCTGACATACCCGCATGAGTGGCCCTTCCGTACAATCCGGACCGTTGCTGCGTGAACTACGCTGCGTGAGAACCGCCTCATAAGAATCGGGCGCGGCGAGCGACCACCTTCCCCGTGACATGACCTTTACCCCCATGCCGCATCCACCGTTTTACCGCCGCGCGTTTTTGTTCGTCGCAATCTTGGCCGTCGCTTCGATCTTGGCGACAAGTGCGCCAACTCTGGCGGCCGATGCTCCGACACGTACTCCAGCGCGACCGACCGAGATCGAGCGATCGATGCGGCAAGACGCCACGCTCTTCGACGTTCACTTTTTCGACGAGAAACGCGGCTGGGCGGTTGGCGATCGAGGCACGATCTGGCACACCCGCGACGGCGGTCGACATTGGGAACTCCAACACTCCGGCGTGGCCTGCCGCCTACGTCGCGTTCAGTTCATCGACGCCAATAACGGTTGGGTGGCTGGCGGCTATACCGAACCGGCTTCTCATGTTTCGCGCGGCGTGTTGCTTACTACCAACAATGGCGGCCAGACTTGGACACCGCTGCCGACGCCACTCGTTTCCGAGTTCCTCGACTTTGGCATGCGCGATGGCCGTAGTGGCTGGGCGATCACCCGTAGCTCGGCCGTTCACCCTATCGGCATTCTGGAGACGAATGACGGTGGCCGCGGCTGGTCGCCGACCGGGGCCACGCTCGATGCAAGCTGGCAAACCGCGGACCTGACCAATCCTTCCTCCGGCGTCGTGGCCGGAACGCTCGCACAAATTGGTTTCGTTCGTCGCACCGCTGGTGGACAAATTAGCTTGAAGCCGTCCCGGACCGATCTGACCGGCCTGCGGAATATTCGCGCTCTGAAGATGGCCGACAAGCAGACAGGCTACCTCGTTGGCGACGGCGGCCTGGTGATGCAGACGCCCGACGGTGGCGGTAGCTGGCAGGCTCCGGCCTCGCTCTCGGCGGCCGCGTCCGAGCTATTCGACTGGAAGACGATAGCCACGCACGAAGCGAACATTTGGATTGCCGGCAGTCCCGGCACGCATGTGCTCCATTCTTCCGACGGCGGCAAGTCTTGGCAGTGGCAAGAGACGGAACACCCACTGCCAATTCGATCGTTGCACTTCTTCGATGAGAAACATGGTTGGGCGGTCGGGGCTTTGGGCAACATCTTGGCGACACGCGACGGCGGGCGAAGCTGGCGACCACAGCGCTCCGGTGGCACACGATTGGCCTGGCTCGGTGCTTTCGTCGACGCGGATGCCGTTCCTTTGGAAGTTGTGGCGCGACTCTCAGCTGGCGAAGGTTACTACGGCGGCGTGCTGGCGATCGGCTGTCGCGACTTCGACAGAGCGGACCGAAGTGGAGACGAATTGGCCCGCGCGACCGAAGCGCTAACACGATCCGGGGCCGGACACTTTGAACAACTGTGGCAGTTCCCATTGCGACAGACGGCACTCCACGAATCGTCTAGCGCCATCACGCAAACTTGGGACGATGTGCACGGCGATGGGCTCGCGCAGCTTGAGGAACAACTCGTGCGACGCATTCGCGTCTGGCGACCAACGGTAATCGTAACGCAGTCGCCTGCTGGACAGCCGGGCGGCGACATCGGCATCCTGCGGCAAGTGTTGCTGCGGAGCATCCGCTCAGCCGCCGATCCTAGACAATATCCGCACCACATCCAGGACATGAACTTGCCCGCCTGGCGCGTGCCCAAGGTCTACGCCGCCAGTCCTGCCCAGAGAACGGGACGCACCGGCCTGAGCACTGGCCAGTTCATGCCACGGCTGGGACAGTCGCTGTATGGTTACGTTGCCGGCGCGCGAGGGCTGCTGCCTGAAGACAAGCAAACCGCGCCGGTCGCCTATCGATATGAACCACTCGTGGAAGACACGGCCAACGGTTCGATTCGGGACGATCTGTTCTTTGGCAGACACCTACCACCGGATGGCGATGCCCGCCGGCAGCTGGCGGCAGCACCGGCCATTCCGCTGGTCAACTTGCGTCGCTTGGCCGATCGTCGACGAGCCCTTCCGGCGCTGCTCGCCCGAGCCTCGCAAGACGCGGCGGCCCGCGCCCCTTGGCGAAACAAAGTGATCGATATTCTCCGCGATCTCGATTCCAAGATCGCGGCCGAAATGCTCTTCCAGTTGGGTCGCGAGTACGCCCGCGCCGGTCACACTCACTTGGCCAGCGAGTCATACGCCTTGGTCGCGGAGCTCTACCCTAACAGTCCCCAGGCCAGCGCCGCACGAATGCGTCTGGTACAACATTACGCCAGCGGTGAGTTTCGCTCTCGCCCCCGCGCACGAGAGGCCGTGCCAATTGCCGATTCCGGTCCGCGAACGATCGGTGGGCGAGTCGTCCGCCCGCAGACATCGCCGCCTCTCACACAAACGGAACCGCGCGGAGTACGCCAGGTAGGCTTGCTCGAGGCGACCTCGGCAAGTGACGCGCAGACGGCCATTCGTTGGGCCGATGAACTCGAAGGACTCGACCCAGTGCTGTTCGCCGATCCACGGGTTCAACTTCCATTAGCGGCCGCCTATCGCAAAGCGGGAAAACTCCGCGACGCCGAGCGAGTTTTAATCGCCATCGGACGAACGCGACCATACGATGCCTGGAGAAACATTGCCGACGACGAACTGGACCTCATCAGGGCCATGAGCCAAACCAATGGAGTCGCCCCGGAGAAACCGGGCGATCGTCGCGATCCTCTAATCTGGATGTGTGAGCGAGCCGGCGAAAAGCCGCGACTCGACGGCAATCTGGAGGATGCCTGTTGGCAACGCGTGGCCAAGAACGACGATGGGACGACCGCGACAACGGAGTTCGTCCTCAAAAGCGACCACGATACAGAATTTGAAGACACTCAATGGCCGGCGATCACCAAGCTGATCTACGACGACGAATTCCTCTACTTCGCTGCCCGCTGCAGCAAGGCAGAAGGCGTGAATTACACCAAGACCGACACTCCTCGGCAGAACGACACCGATCTTTCCCTGCGAGATCGTGTTACGCTGCGACTCGATATCGACCGTGACTATGCCACCTACTTTGAACTGACCGTCGACTCGCGCGGCTGGATGGCCGAACGCGTCGGCAACAACACACACTGGAATCCAAAGTGGTTCGTGGCCCATTCGGAGGACGAAACCAGTTGGACCTGCGAGGTGGCCATTCCGTGGTCGGAACTGGGGATCAAGCCGCCTGCCAAGAGTCAGGCCTCGCTGCCGGTTCACCTGGCGGTTGACCTGCAACGAACCATCCCTGGCGTCGATTTCCAATCGGCCAGAGGCACCAGCGCGGCAGACGCTGGTGCCACCGGACTTCGCTTGCTGCGGCTTGAGTAAAGGTGAAGGTGGGTGGTGCCGATGAGGGCCTGGGGGTTCTTGGTCGCCATGGTCGTGCCCTCTACGATCTAGCTTGCGTACGACAAGCCGGCACGATCACATCACCTCGCAATCACCATGCCCTACCTGATTGGCACCGACGAAGCCGGTTACGGACCGAATCTTGGTCCGCTGTTGATCTCGGTGAGTGCCTGGTGGGTGCCGGAAGAGTTGGCCGGCGGCGATCTTTACGAACGACTCGCTGTCGCTGTTAGCGATAAGCCAGAACGGAAGAAGGCGGCCGATACCCAGACCGCAAGAATCGTCATTGCCGATTCCAAAGAACTCTACAAACCGCGTGGGTCGTTGGCCACGCTCGAACGCGGTCTGTTCGCGGCCCTGGCGCTTCTCGGCCATCACCCGCAAGGCTGGGAAGAACTTTGGCACTGTCTGGCCGACAGCTCCGGCGCCCCGCAGCAGAAGCTGCCGTGGTACGAAGACTTTCAACTCACGGTACCGCTGGCCGTGGACTCCGCGGAACTTGAAGCGGCCATCGCCCTGCTCGGCCCCGGCATGCGCGCGTCGGACGCGCGGCTCCACGCGCTGCGTAGTCGGGCAGTTTTCCCCCAGGAATTCAACCAACTCTGTCGACAACTCGACAGCAAAGGGGCCGCCCTCTCACGCTGCACGATGGAGCTGCTTGCAGAAGTCTTGGAGTCGATTGACGAGCCGGCCTACGTCGTGTGTGACAAGCATGGCGGTCGCAATCGTTACGCCCCGCTGTTGCACGAACACTTCGGCGATCACCTGATTCAAATCCGACACGAAGGCCGGCAAGAGAGCGCCTATCGGTGGGGGCCGGACGAGCGGCGAGTCGACATCCACTTCCGCAGTAAGGGAGAACGATTCTTGCCGGCGGCTCTGGCCTCGATGGCCTGCAAGTATTTACGGGAGCTGGCCATGTTGGCCCTAAATGATTTCTGGTCAGAGAAGGTCGAGAACCTCAAGCCGACGGCCGGCTACCCGGTCGATGCCAAGCGGTTCAAACAGGAAATCCTCACCGCCCAGGAGTCGCTCGACATCGACGATGAGGTGCTCTGGCGATCACGTTAAGAAGCGATGAACGCGGGCGTTCGGCGGCCGCTTCCGGCCCGCTTACTCGACTCGCCTAGGCCGTTCGGCGGGGTGACCGACCGCCCCTGCTTTTGGTATCTTAAAGGCTCGTCAACGGAACGCGTGGCAGCGGTTCGTTCCCCACCTGGGAGATCCTTCTCCCGTCGCGCCACGCCACCCGATTAGTTTTCAACTGTCTCGTTGTGCGCGGACCTCCTTCGCGAATTGAACACGACGAGTCTTTACGCCAATTTACACCGTTAACCATTGAGGAATTTGTCATGGGCGTTCTCGTTGAGAAAGAGGCACCGGATTTCAAGGCTCTCGCCGTGCAGGGCCAGGACGTGATCAGCGACTTCTCGCTGTCGTCGCTCCGCGGTAAGTATGTCTTGCTGTTCTTCTACCCGCTCGATTTCACCTTCGTCTGCCCGACCGAGCTGCACGCGTTTGAAGCGAAGCTGTCGGAATTCCGCAGCCGCAACTGCGAGGTGGTCGGCGTTTCGATCGATTCGCACTTCTCCCACATGGCCTGGCTCCGCACGCCCAAAAGCCAAGGTGGTATCGAAGGCGTCACCTACCCGCTCGTGGCCGACATGACCAAGTCGATCGCCGCGGACTACGACGTCTTGAAGGAAGACCTCGGCGTTGCCTATCGCGGGTTGTTCCTGATCGACAAGGAAGGCGTCGTCCGTCACCAGGTGGTCAACGATCTACCGCTGGGACGTAGCGTCGACGAAGCCCTTCGCATGGTCGATGCCCTGCAGTTCTTCGAAGAGAACGGCGAAGTCTGCCCGGCCAACTGGACCGCCGGCGACAAGGCCATGAAGCCGACCCAAGACGGTCTCGAGACCTTCTTCGCCGGCTAATTGCCAAAGGCAAAGTTAGAAACCGAACCAGCGCGGGCGGCGAGTCGATCTCACCGCCCGCGTTTTTGTTGGTTGGTTGCGAGGGTCTTTAGGCCGCGTCAGAGTCTCCGACTACGTCGCGTCGGGTGGATTGACGATCTTGAACACGACCGCCGCCGCCACCCCGCCGGCCAGGTTGGCCACCAGGAAGACCCAGAAATTCGCCCAGGCCGCGATATTCATCAGCGAGATGCCAACCGCAACGGCCGGATTGAACGCTCCGCCGGAAATGCCACCGACGGTGAAGGCCCCGACCATCACGGTGAAACCAATCGCCAGACCATAGAACGAATTGCCGGCGGTGCCGTCTGCCGTGGCCGCGTTCAACACCACAAACGCCAGGGCAAAGGTAAACAAGAACTCCGCCAGCAGCGACCGAGGAACATCGAACGTGTCGGGCGGCGTGCCTGAGCCGTTCATCAAGAACATCGCCGCGTACGAGGCGACCACCGCGGCCAGGATTTGGGCACCCCAGTAGGGCCCGACATCTTTGGCGTCGCACTTGCCGCGCAGAAAGACAGCCAGCGTGACTGCCGGATTGTAATGGCCACCAGAGATGTGACCGCCGGCGAAGATCATCACCATCAGCACGCTGCCGATCGCCAGCGGGGCGACGTCGCCCGAGACCCCGCCAAGCACGGCGTTGCCAACGGTGAAGACGAGAAAGAACGTACCGATGAACTCAACCAGATACTTGTTCATAACGCACCTCAAGCGGAAGGATGAGAAGGTGGACGCGGTTGGTTGCCACTGCTCTGCTCGCGCGCCGCTTCATCGTTCGCGTAGGAACGTCTGACGTCATCTAATCCGATTTTAGCAAGAATCGCTATGCCAAAACGAGCAATTCGGTTGCGGCCCGGCGCCAACGGAGCGACAAACGCCCACGAAACCGGCGTTCTTGTCGGGCCGAATTGACCCACGTACACTAAGAGAACCGTCCCCAACCCGGGGTTTTCGACTATTTCAAGCACGGCCGAAGACCCGCAAAACCACGCCCGCTGAGTGCCGATGTTTTCCAACGAAGAAGAGCTTTACCAAGAGCACGTGCTCGATCATTACGAAGACCCGTACCATCGCGGTCACGTTGATCGCCCCACGCACCAGCACGAAGACGACAACCCACTTTGCGGTGACGTGATTAGCGTGGAACTGGTGCTCGATGACGACGGCAAGATCAAGGAAGCCTGGTTCGACGGCGACGGCTGCTGCATCTCGCAGGCATCCGCCTCGATGATCATCGAGAAAATGGACGGCAAGACCGTCGAGGACGTGAAGAACTTTACGGCCGACGAAATGCTCGAACTGTTCGGGGCGAAGTTGACCCCCAACCGGCAGAAGTGCTGCCTACTCTCCTGGCGAGTCTTACAGTCGGCCATCTACTCTCCGGTCGACGGAAACCTCGACGGGGACGACGACGGCCCGACGCGAACCCAATCCGGCCCGAACTTGGGCGAGGAGACCTAGACGCGTGGGAATTGCCGAAGTTCAATCGCCGCTCGACCCCGAGGCCTTTCGCGGGGACTTTCCAATTTTGCAGTCGGTCCTGCATGGGGATCAGCCGCTGGTCTACCTGGACAATGGAGCCACCACGCAGCGGCCCCGTCAGGTGATCGACGCGATCGTTGACGTCTACGAGAACAAGTTCTCCAACGTCCACCGCGGCATCCACTGGCTTTCCGACCAGAGCACCGACCTGTTTGAGGAGGCCCGCGAGAAGGTTCGAAACTTCATCGGGGCCGAACACCGCGAAGAGATCATCTTCACGCAGGGCACCACGGTCGGCATCAACCTCGTCGCCCGCAGCTGGGGAGACGCCAACGTCGGCGAGGGCGATGAGATCATACTCACCGAGATGGAGCACCACTCGAACATCGTCCCCTGGCAGCAGCTGGCCGAGCGAACCGGGGCGATCATTCGCTGGATTCCACTGACCGAAGATGGCCAGCTCGACATGCAGGAGTTCGACGGCCTGCTAAATGAGCGAACCAAGATGGTCGCCGTGGCGGCCGTTTCCAACGTGCTCGGCACCATCAATCCCGTTGCCGAGCTCGTCGCCAAGGCCCACGACGCAGGGGCCAAGATCCTGGTCGACGCGGCCCAACATGCCCCCCACGAGCAGCTCGACGTAAAGGCCTGGAACGCCGACTTCGTCGCTTTCAGCGGACACAAGATGCTGGCCCCCACCGGCGTCGGTGTGCTGCATGGCAAGCGAGAACTACTCGACGCGATGCCCCCCTTCCTCGGCGGTGGCAGCATGATTCGCCGCGTGAAGCTCGACGGCTTCGAGCCGGCCGAACTGCCCGCCAAGTTCGAGGCCGGCACCCCGCCGATTGTGCCTGCGATTGGACTCGGAGCGGCGATCGACTATCTACAAAACGTCGGCCTGCACGCAATTTCCCAACACGAGCGGCTGCTGACTCTGCGTGCCCACGAAGTACTGGCCGAAGTCGGCGGCGTGAATATCTTCGGCCCCGCGCCGGAGAAGAAGAGTGGTATCGTCAGCTTCACGGTCGACGGAGTTCACGCCCACGACGTGGCCCAACTACTCGACCGCGAAGGCGTGGCGGTCCGAGCCGGACATCATTGTGCGATGCCCCTGCACAAGCGACTCGGCGTGGCCGCGACGACGCGTGCCAGCTTCTACTTCTACAACACGCTCGCTGAGGTCGAGGTTTTCGGCCGCGCCCTGACGGCCGCCAAACAGGTCTTCCGGCGCTCACGGTGACGGGGCGCTCACGGTGACGGGGCGCTCACGGTGACGGGGCGCTCACGGTGACGATTGCGTGGGGCGACGGCGTTGTGGGCAGGTCTCCTGACCAGCCCTTGAGCAGCCCCCTTCACCGTTGCCACTTCAGCCAGCGTTTGAACAGCCCGGCCACGGTCGGCGTCAGCTTCGTGCGGGCGTAGGCGTCGGCGATTCGCTTGAGAACCTCGACCTGGGTCGGGTAGCAGTGGATCACGCTACCGAGTGTGCCGAGGCCGAGCTTCTTGTTCATCAGGATCGTAATCTCGCCGATCATGTCGCCTGCATGTGAGGCCACGATCGTGGCACCAACGATCTTGTCGGTGTCCTTCTGCGTATGGACCACCGCGAACCCTTCATCCTCGCCGTCGAGAATCGCCCGATCGACGTGGCTCAAATCCTGCCGGTAACTATCGTGAGGGAAGAAGCTTGCGTTCATATCGTGGGCGACCATGCCCACGCTGGCGACCTCCGGATCGGTGTAAGTCGTCCGCGGGATCACGAGCGAACTCATTTTCTCTCGGCCGAAAGGAAACAGGGCGTTTCGCAAACAGATACGGGCCATCGCGTCGGCGGCGTGCGTGAACTGGAACTTCGTGCAGACATCGCCGGCGGCAAAGATTCGAGGATTCGAGGTCTGTAAGCGATCGTCTACCTCGACGCCGCGGTTCCTATACTTCACTCCCGCCGCCTCTAACCCCAGTCCCTCGACGTTCGGCCTTCGCCCCACGGCGACCAAGATCTCGTCGATCTCGAGCGTCTGCTGCTGTTCATCACGTTCGATGGTGACGAGCTTCCCGACACCGGTGGCCTCCACTTTGACCGTATTGCTGCCGGTGTGAATGTGAATGCCCTCGCGGACGAATTGAGACTCGATCAAGGCGGCCGCGTCGCGTTCCTCTTTGTTGAGCAGATTCTCGGGGCGATGGATCAGGTGCACCTCGCTGCCGAAGCGGCGAAACGCCTGGGCCAGCTCGCAGCCGATCGGTCCACCGCCGATGACCGCCAATCGGGGCGGCAGCTGGGTCAGTGAAAAGACGGTCTCGTTGGTCAGATAGCCGGCCGCTTCGAGACCTTCGATCGCGGGTGCCGCTGCACGGCCGCCAGTAGCAATAATCGCGCGAGCGAATTTGAGCTGCTGCCCGGCAACTTCGAGCGTATCACCGCTCGTGAAGGTGCCATCGCCGAGATAGACGTCGACGCCTGCCTCCGTGAAACGGCGGGCCGAGTCGACCGGACTGATCGAAGCTCGCAACTTTCGCATCCGCTGCATCACCTCGGCGAAGTCGACATCGGCCGTCAGATCCCCTTCTCCGCGGCTAGCCCCTTCTCCATTTACAGAACGAACGCCAAACTGGCCCGCCGTGCGAACTTGATGCGCTGCTCGGGCTGCGCGAATCAGGGCCTTGCTGGGAACGCAACCGACGTTGAGACAGTCTCCGCCCATCAAATGACGCTCGACGAGCGCGACCTTGGCTCCCAGACCAGCGGCCCCGATGGCCGAGACGAGTCCCGCGGTTCCGGCCCCGACCACCACGAGGTTGTAACGCCCGCTGGGTGTGGGATTCTTCCAGTCGGCCGGATGAACGTTGGCGACGAGCTGTTCGTTGTGCTCATCTGGCGGTTGCACGTCGACCATGGAGAAATCTCCGGCTGGAATCCTGAGTCTCTTAGGCACGTCCGTCGCGACTACGACTGGTCGTCGATCGCTTTCGGCTCATCATTCCCCTGCCCCGCTTCGACGATGACCGTATCGATGATTTCATCGTGCGGCGGACTCGGTGGATTCATATTACCGGAAGTGAACGTCCAGTAGGCACCGCCCCCGGGCTGCTGTTGAAAGTTACCTTGCTGCATCTTCGTTGCCATGCGGCGAAGTGCGCGACGGGCCATCCAGCTTCGCATCGGCGGGAGCAAGAGCGAGAAACCGAGCAGATCGGTTAGTACGCCAGGCGTGATCAAGAACGCCCCCGCGATCAGAATGAACAGCCCGTGCAACATCGCCTCGGCCGGCGGACGTCCTTGGGCAAGTTCACGCTGAATTCGCTGCCAAGTTTGAAAGCCTTGCCAGCGAGCGAGCGACGCGCCCACAAACCCGGTCACGATGATCAGACCGAACGTGAAGTAGATGCCGGTGTACTCGTTGATCTCGAGCAGCAGATAGAGCTCGATCAACGGGACGACGACGAACAGAAATAGCAATCGAGAGAGCACGTGCCTGCGATCCTCTATATCGACCTATGAAAACAGACGACAACGGATCGCTGTCGCCTGTTCTATATTATGCACGTTTTGAATCGCCGACGTCACTCGGCTGCATTCGCCGCCCTAGCGGGGCTTACGGACAGATTGTGGGTGAGAATGAATGCCGAACCGGCATTCGCTGGACCCTATCGTCACGTGAAGCAGTTTTCGTCAGCAACGGCAGCCCGCTTGGCTTCTTTGTTCTCAGCCAGCATCGAGGCCCATTCGGCGTCGGTGTAGTGGCCGGTGTTGCTGTAGACGACGAATCGTCCATTCCTGTCGATGATCGCCGTGAAGGGGAACTCGGTGGCTCCGAAGGCGGTGGCCAACTTCTTGCCCTTCTCGGTCGTGACGTCGACGCGGCAGGTGACGTACGGCTTGAGAAGCTCAGTTTCGGCGGGACTCGCGGTCGTGCTCACTTGCTGAACGCTGTGCTGAGCATCGCCAGGCTGCTCCAAGACGACGAGCAGACGCTGACCGGCCTCAATCGCGGCGGCCTTGGCTTCGTGGTAGTCCTGATGCCACTCGGCGTGAGCAGCAGAGGCGCCCAAAAGGCTCAAAACACCCGAAAGTACGAATACACCTATCCCAGTGAAACGCTTCATCTTGCTCGTCCTCCCTGCGAAACAAAACGTTTCACAGCCACGTATGTTTGTCGGTGAGAAAACCGATACGCGTCTCGCGGCATTGGTGCGTATCGGCAGGTAGGACCGGCAATGGTAACAGTGGCTCTAGAGAAGAACAAGTAGGCGAGGCACGAAAGATTTAACGGTTAAAGGGGCCCCGCAGACTAGGGGCTCGGCGACAACATGCCGAGATGTTCGATCGCCTTAGCGACGTCCTTTGAGAGCTGCCCGCGCGCCCCTTCGAGTGCCCTAACTTGTTCTCTAGTAAACGGTAAAGGATCGCCGTCCGCAAGGTGCGTTGAAACCAGTTGCTCAGCAACGGCCGTAAGTAGCTGGTCGACACCGCTTCGGGTTTCCGCACTGATCGAGAATCCCGACGGGCGATCACCCATAAACGCATCAGCAAGATCTGATTTATTGTGAATCAGCATCGCGTCGGGCCAAGCTTCGACAAGTTGCTGCTGCGACTCGGTCCACGGTTCTGACAAATCAAATACGAGTAGCCGCAAGTCAGCGGACGCGAGCTGCGACTTGGCCCGCGCTACACCGTCCGCCTCGATCGGATCGTCGGTCGCGCGAAGGCCGGCCGTGTCGGAAAGCTCGACGGGCCAACCGTCGATCGCGGTCGTGGCCGTGACCACATCGCGAGTCGTGCCGGGCTGGGCGTAGGTGATCGCCCGCTGGTAACCGACGATGGCATTGATGAGCGTGCTCTTGCCGACATTGGCCGGACCGGCCAGCACGATCTTCCATGGTTCCGTCAGACGCAGACCCAGCGGAGCCCGGTCTAGCAGCTGGTCGATTCGTCGCTCGGCCTCTGCGAGGTCACCTGCCTGGAGCAGTTCTTTCAGCTGCTGCACTTCTCGCGAGAGAGCGCCGTGGTATTGGTCGAGCAAGATGGCGGCCGTTCGTTCCGTGCGAGCTTGAGCCAGGGCAATGCGGGCCGCGTTTTGAAGCGGGTCGTCGGCGGGCCCGTCCGCATTCGATTCTGTTGCTGCCCCACCAGCTGCCGGGCCTGTCAGCTCGTCCCAAGCCACTGCTGGTTCATCCCAGGCTCGTGGCACCGCTCCGGCCGTGCAGAGGTCTCGAACGATGGCACCGACCGCCGCGTGTCCGCCGTGGCAATGAACTTCGATGTTCGTTTCGCTTAGTCGAGCGACGACAACCTCTTCGCCAGCGGAAAAATCGCCAGACTCACCGCAGTCGGGAGAGTCGCCGATCCAGCGGCCAAACACGATTCGCCCGAGCGGAAAATCCTCGAACGCTCGCCCGCTCGCGGGGTGGAAGAGCCGCTGCACAAGCCGTGTGGCAGCCGGCCCGCGAACCGCCACGCTGGCGATTGCCGCGCGGCCAGGCGGAGTCAAACGGATGGCGTGAGTAGGCTCGTTCGTGTCCATTATCCGAGCGAGCCCAATACCAGGCCGGCCAGAATCAGGTTCGGCTCATACCGGGCCCCTTCGCCAAAATGCTCGGCGACGCTGTGAGCCGCTCCGCCGGTCAAGAAGATTTGCGCCGCGCCGGCCGCTGACTCTTCGCCCGATTGACCGGCAATGAGTTCCGCACTCATCCGCTCCATCAGTAGTCGCACCGCGCCGATCGCACCCCAGTAGATGCCGCTGGTGATCGCTTCGTGGGTCGAGGTCCCGAGCGCCGGCGGAGGATCGATCAGCTCGGTCAGACCAATGTCGGGCAACTGGTGGGTGTACTGCGTCAGCGCGCGGGTCGACATCCCGATGCCTGGCAGGATCGCGCCACCCTGGAACGAACCGTCGGCGGCAACCACGTCAATGGTGATCGCGGTACCCAAATCGACCACGATCGCCGGCCGACTTGAATCGCGAAGACAATTGGCCGCCACCGCACCCAGCAGGCGATCGATACCAACGACGCCCGGATCGGGCAGTTGGATTTTTAGCGGCAACAGATCGTGCCGCAAAACCTGCGTCGATTGCTCGGCCCCGTCGGCGACAAGCCAGGCCGCCATCTTGGCGGTTGCGTCGCCATGCACGCTCGCGATTCGCCAACAGAGATCGGCCGGTCGATAAGGTGCCAGCCAGAGCGCGATCTCCAGCGGATCCCAATGGTCGGTATCGAGCTGCAACGTGGAGTCTGGCTCCGGAAGCGAGTCAGCGGCGGGAGCTTCGTCGAACCGTCCCAGCTTGATCTGGCTATTGCCGATGTCGACGGCGATCAGTGGAAACGACGTTGTGTTGTCCATCACGCCCACCTCGCCGATTTACTCGTCGGAATCTGACTCATTTTCGTCGTCATCTTGGCGAGCGAGCTCTTGGACGATCGTCCGCTGCAACTCGTTGAGCCCCTGCCCTGTGGCAGCGGACACGGCCAGCACCGGTCGGCCGGTTAATTCTCGCAGCTGTTCCGAAATGGGCTCCGCCTCGGCCAACTCCGACTTGCTCACACAAAGGATTTCTCGACGTGTCGCCAGCTCTCCGCTGTACTGCGTCAACTCGTCACGAATCGACTTGTAGTTTTCCACCGGGTCGGTCTGGTCCATCGGCAGCGGCTCAACCAGGTGCACCAGCACCCGGGTCCGTTCGACGTGCCGCAAGAACTCGTGGCCCAGCCCCACGCCTTCGTGGGCACCTTCGATCAGACCAGGAATGTCGGCCATCACGAAAGATTGGTCCATGTTCACGTCGACCCGGCCGAGATTCGGCTTCTTGGTCGTGAACGGATAGTCGGCGATCTCGGGACGAGCGTGGGACATACGCGAGAGCATCGTGCTCTTGCCGGCGTTCGGCTTGCCGACCAGGCCGACGTCGGCGATGACCTTCAGCTCGAGAGTGATCTTGAGCACTTCGGCTTCGCCGCCGGTCGTGAACTCGCGGGGAGCACGATTGGTCGACGATTTGAAGTGAATGTTCCCCTTGCCGCCACGACCGCCACGGGCCGCGACGATCGAATCGCCTTCGTTCTTGAGATCCTTGATGGGATAGCCTGCCTCGGCATCGTGGATCACGGTCCCGGGCGGAACCTGGATGGTGAGATCCTTACCCTTGCGGCCGTAGCAATCGCTTCCCGTTCCGTTGGTACCCCGCTCAGCACGCCAGTGCTTGCGATGAGCCAGGGCCGAGAGGCTATCGACACCTGCGGCCGCCACGATGATCACACTGCCGCCGTCGCCACCGTCGCCTCCATCGGGACCACCGCGTGGCACGTACTTCTCGCGTCGGAAGCTCATGCAGCCATCGCCGCCCTTACCGCTGGCGATTTCAATCGTAATGCGATCTACAAACATGGCAGAGCGTGTGGAAGTTGAGTGTGCGAAAGCGACGTAGCTCGAAAGCGAATTCCGCCGAAGTGCGAGGAGGGCGAAGAGCAGAAGAACCGAAGCCACGAAGCCGTGACCAACAAACAAAACAGGGATGCCCGACTGATTGCGGAACATCCCTGGTTCAACATCACAATGAATTGTGTTGGTGCTGCCGTGCGCTAGTTGGCGACGACATTCACGCGGCGACCTTTGCGGTCGAACATCACGCTTCCGTCGACCAAGGCATACAACGTGTAATCGTTGCCCATGCCAACGCCCTTGCCGGGATGGAACTTGGTTCCAACCTGACGCACGATGATGTTACCAGCAATCACGGCTTCGCCACCGAAACGCTTGACTCCACGACGCTGTGCGTTGGAATCGCGACCATTGCGGCTACTACCTTGTCCCTTTTTATGTGCCATCAGACCTACTCAACTCTAATCGGTGATTTGGAAACAGATGTTCTCGCTAGCGAGCTTAAGTCGCCGGCGATCGACCAAGCGGATTCTAATCGTATCGGCCAACTTGCCCTGTGAAGATCACACGCGATTCGTGGGATCGGACGGGAAGACATCCACTCGCGACGCCTGAGAAGGATTCGCGGCACAGATGCTTCACACAGAAGGCACGGCGCAGACCCGCATTTTTAGCGGTAAATCCACTCGTAGTCAACCTGGGGAGGAATTCCGGGGGCCCGATCATCGATCCCCAGGCGGATCTCCTCTTCCCGCTGCTCAAATTCGTCGCCATGCCGAGAAAAATTGAGTTTGAGCGTCTTGTAGACGAATTTCCGCCCCGTGCCCGGCGGATCACCTGCCTTGTAGGCCCCGGCTGGGTCCGACCACTTGTAGGCGTTGGTCAAACCCTTCACGTAGATCGCGAAATAGTCGATTTCAGAGTCGATATCCATCCAGGTGACGACGCCCCAGACGCTGCGATCCTTCTCGTCGGTGGTGACCGGAATCGGCTTACGGCTGATTTCGACCGTATTGAGAAAGTTCTCCATCTCAACCGGCGGCTGCTCTTTTCGGTAGATGGCCGCCTTGGCGACTGGGATGATCTGGTCGCGGTATTCCTCTTGGGTCTCGTAGCTTCGCAGCGTGAACGTGGGAATGAAGCGATGCGGACCGACGTTGGCCAGCATCTTCTTAGCGTCGTCCACGCGTTTGATTTCGTAGCCGCCGTCGGACCAGTCCTGATCCGGCAGCTGCTTGGGCGTCATGTGCTTCCCGTGATTGGTAATGCGGTAGACCATGTACCAAATCAGCTTCTTCTTCATCTTGCCGTTTTGCTGAGGAACGTCGACGCGAATCATCCTCAATGGCTTGAAGGCGAACTGCAGATGCCACACCCCGCGTCGGAAGAACGCGTCGTCTGCCACTTCGTCGAGCGTGCGGGTCTTGGCTGCCGCCTCTTGGGGATCCCAAGGAATGTTGGCCGCTTTGAGTTCCACAATCGGATGCTTCTCACCCGTCTCGTTTTCGGCTCGCTCGACGCGAATTACGGTCTCCACGCCCGGTGCCAACTTGCGGTACTGCTTTTCATCTTCTTCCACCGCCTGTAGCGCCGGCGCCGTGAAAAGGAATGCCGTCGCCATGACGGCGCACGCCACGGCAAGAAATCGTCGGCAGAACCATCGGGAGCAAGATTGAGTCATCAACATCCGCCTCATCAACATCAGGGGGCCTCTTCGTGGAACCGCATCCCAACCAGGACGCGATCACCAGTTTGAAATGAGATCGCCCGGCGGCCACGGACGCCTGAACCGTCGCCCCCGAAAGAGGCGCCCAGCGCGCGTGCCCGCCGAATACAACCTATTCCATTATAGTCCGGCAGATGAAATGGGCAAAAAAGCGACAATAGACAGGGACAAGCCGGCCCCCTGGTGTAGATTCTCGATCGACAGAATCAGATCGATCGGCTCACGTCCGGGGCGAAGAAGCCTACAAATCCAGTCATTCCAGCTCCGGCGGGCGAAGATCCCAGCGCAGTTCGACTGGCTCCGCCGACGCCTGCCGCAGCGCATCGTCCAATTCCGCCGCCGTGGAGTAGCGAGCCACCGGCACCTCTCGGCCCGTGGCGCTGAGCGAGAGCGAGTCGACCGTCAGCGGCCACGGCTTCACGGACACCAGCCCTACGGGCGTCACGTTCACAGATGCAGGGTCCGACCCCGCCCCGCCTCCCGTTGCCGGCTGCGAACCGTGCGGCACCATCGTCACCGGCTCGTTGGGCGTCTCCATTTCGTACGGCTCGCTCGCGTCGCTACAGCAAAGCCAAAGGCTCATCCGATCCCACAGCTGAAGCAACGTCAGGGCGTCTTCCGCAGCGGCATCCGTATGGCAAGTCGGGTCCTGCCGCTTCCAGGCTGCAAGCCAAGCCTCTCGGCGGGCGTCGAACTCGTCGAGCCATTCGGCCGCTTCGACCACATCGGGGGCCACGGCTTCGCCTCCCAGCGATGCCGGTCGTTGATCCCACAGGTCGGCGTGACGTAGCAGAAAGGAGAAATGACTCGCGACGGTGGCCGCCGCCAGCGGGCCGATCTGTTCGCAGCGTTCAATGGAAACCCGCCAGATCATGAGCGATTCGGCCAGCGGCATCTCCGTGAAAGTCCGTGGCCGACCGGTCTCTGAGTCGACCCCCGGGGCCGCTTCCCAGTCGGCCCAGCCGTCGTCGTGGTGATAGCCAACGGCAATCAGCTCCTCGCGCGACGCCGGTGACGCAAAGGCGTCGGCATGCCAGACCTCAGCGATCTCACCCGCGATTCGAGCATGCTCCAGCTGAGAGATCAGCAGCCAAGATTTGCCACCGGACGAGTCGATTTGAGAGCGTCGAATGGTCATCGTCTGCGCAGAGCCCTTTCGCAGTTCAGCCTAAACGAAGGGCGGCAAATGACCAAACAAACAATCCAGGCTGCGGTGGTTTTGTCTCGCCTGCGAAATCACCGCAGGACGGACTTACCGGCCGGTTCCTTCTGAGCGGCTCGATCGGCACGCTTCGACTGCTTCTTCGCCGATTGGGGGTTCAAGACGCCGCCACCTTCGGCTTCCGTCGAGACGGTCGATTCGCTCTCCGCAGCATCCGTGTCGGCCTCCGGCTCCAGCAGCATCAGGCTGGAAACGATCGGCTCCTGCGATTCGCCGAATTGCTCGACGAGCGGCCCTTCCATCGTGAACACGACGGACACCCGGCGACCATCCTTGGCGGAGACCAGGTAGTAGATCCACTTGATCGGCAGGTCGGAAACACGGCCCTCAGCCTCGACTTGGTAGACCACGTTCTCGGCCTCGTTCATCGATTCCCGAGCACGGGTAAAGTTGCCAAACTTGTCGCCCAAGGCCCGCTGGATGTCTTGCTGAAACTCCTTGAGAGTCTGACGGTTGCCGGCCTTCATCGGCTTGCGTTCGACCAGATTGCACTGGGCCACGAGCTCGCCGTCGTCTACCAATCGCATGATCACGCGGCGATCGGAATCTTGGGTCACGTGCCAGCGGCTATCGTGATAGAAGCGAATGTTGTTGCCCTGGGCCGTGTGCTCCAGCAGTTCGGCCTCGGCACCAGGCTCGAGCTCGGTGCCGGTGAGGGCTTCATCGCCAAGGGCCGGGACCTCCTTCAACTGAGCAACGTGCATCTTCAGGCGGGCCGTGACATCGACGCCCGGAGCGGTATGCCCGACGGCTCGTTTCTCCTTCCAATGCAGCTCCAGACCGTTGATTCGCTGCGATTTTCGCTGGAAATAGTAGCGGCCACGGAGCTCGATCTGGGTGGCAATTCCGTCGACTGCCCCGTGGACTGTGCCGTTCATTTCGATCTTGGCCAGAGAGTCGGTCAGCTCGTAGAGCTTCGACTCGACATCCGTACTGCCAACCGCTTCCAGGCCGAGCAGTATCGCCATCGTGTCGGCATCGTGTTTCCAAGTGGCATCGACCTCGCGGGCCTTGCCATCTGCCGGCAACAGGCGGCTGACAATCATAGAGTCGCCAGGGGTCTGAACCAGGTCGAGTTCCTCTCGCGTGAGCGGTCCATGCAGGCTGACGAACGTGGCCTTCTCGCCGTCGACGTTCACGCCAATGAGGCGACGATCCTCGCGCAGCTGTGGCTTGATTGAACGGCCATCGACTTCTAGGTCGGCCTTGATTTCGTCGTAGATGCGAACACTACGGGCGGCGTGCGATATCGATTTGCTGTCCTCTCCTGGCTTTCCATCCATGGTGGAGAGAATGCGCTCTTGGTGCCGGAACAGAGCCGAAACCCGCATCGGCAGTTTCTGCTCTTTGCCCTCCACGTTCACCAACAAATGGCCACCGACTTCGAGCGAGATACCGACGCGGCGAAGTTCGTTCACCTCCGTCGCCATGCGAAGTTCTACTTCGTCCGCAGCAGCGGCCGGTAAGGACCAGCAGGCAAGCAGAAATGAGGCGGCGGGAAGAATGGCCAAGCGGTGGAAAAATCTTCGGGACATCGCAATGTTTTCCGACGGGTGACGAATGACAGCACAGACATACGGACAGAACCGTATTGCCTAGATCGACGCATCGCAGGCCGCAAATCCAGTCCAACCGGAACAGACAAGCAAGGCAACCACCACGCCCTCCCAGCTTGCCCAAACCAAAGGACCGTCGGTAACAAAATCCAATCCGTCCAGTGAAATAATGGAAATATTCAATTTTTCGCAACCAACTACCATAATTGCACTTAGGCACGACAAATGATCTGCCATCAAGTTGACCTGGGAAGAAAAAATCGCCCCGGCGCGAACTTTACAACGACCCGTTGCGACTAACTTACGTACAACTAATACAAACAATCGATACAACCGCGTGGTTGCTCGGGCGAGAGAGGCTGCCCGAGACGGAACGGCCCACGTCTTGTCTTGGTATCGATGGTTTGGCGGGGCCTGAGTGATTGCGTGATTATCTGTTGCGCTCTGCTGGCCCCTAGCGCGAAAATGTCGGTGTTTGGGATGAACCCGACGGAATTCGATTTTGATGCGACCTTGTCGGTGCGGAAGGAGACGCAGGGACAATCTGACAAAGGTCCAAGTATCGGAAGAGGCTCGCTATGCATAATGACTACCGAAGTACTGCGATTCGTGAATTGCGTGATTCGCAGGTTGAAAGTGCCAGCCGACAGCAGCAGATCGATCAGGCCGATCGAGCGGAGCAGCTTCTGGGCGAGTTGGATCCCAATCGGAAGTATCCCTATAGCCTTGTCTATCGACGCATTGCCGCTGGCAGTGGGCAGGATGGCACCCCCGACGCACGGAACAAGATCTCCGGCGACGATGTCCGCCACGACCTGCGCCTGTTTGTCGAAGACATCTCCGATGCGGCCGCTGTCGACGCGGAAGCGGTTGGCGAGCGCGTGCTCACGGTCGAAGAACTAAGCAAGAAACTACACGTTTCGACCAAGACCATCAGTCGCTGGCGACAGCAGGGTCTGGTCGGTCGTCGCTTCGTGGTCGATGGCCGCAAGCGAGTTGGCTTCCTGCAGAGCAGCGTTGAGAAATTCGTGGCCAAGAATCGCGATAAAGTCCAACGCAGTGCAAGGTTCCGTCAAATGACCGACGGCGAAAGACGACAGATCGTAGAGAGCGCTCGACGCTTGTTCGATGCCGGCTACACCCCTCCAGAGGTCGCCAAGCGCGTGGCCGATCGGATGGATCGCAGCCTGGAAACGATCCGCAGCTCGATCCGCCAATACGATCGACAGAATCCAGATCTGGCCGTGTTCCCTGACGCGAGCACTCCGCTCTGCGACAAAACACGCGCCCAGATCTACCGGCAATACCGTCGCGGCGAGTCGGCCGAATCGCTGGCTTCCCGTTACGGTAGAACCAAGACCACGATCTATCGGGTGATCGCCGATATGCGGCTCAAGCATGTCATGGAGCTGCCGCTCGACTACATGCCGAATCCACAGTATCCCCGCGTTCGCAACGATGAAGCGATCATGGGGCCGATGCCGGAGCCCGAAGTAAAGACACGCAAGTCGCGTGCCCCCAGTGGGTTACCACCTTACCTGGCGAGCCTGTACGAGGTCGCTCTGTTGACCCGCGAGCAGGAATACCACCTGTTCCGCCGTTTCAACTACGCCAAGTACCGGGCCGCGAAGTTGCGTGAAAAACTCGACGCTGACAACCCACAAAAGGAGCTGCTCACAGAGATCGAGCGTCTCTACGATGTGGCGGCGTCGACGAAGAACCAGATCGTGCGGGCCAACCTGCGGCTGGTGGTTTCGATCGCCAAACGGCACGTCGGCAGCGGTGACAATTTCTTCGAGCTGGTGAGCGACGGCAATATGTCGTTGATCCGTGCGGCCGAGAAATTTGACTTTGCTCGCGGGAATAAGTTCAGCACGTACGCCAGTTGGGCGATAATGAAGAACTTCGCCCGCACGATTCCGACCGAGCTGAAGCAGCGTGACCGGTTCCGCACCAGTCACGACGAGATGTTCGGAGCGACGGAAGAATATCGTTCGGACTGGTACGAGCAAGAGAGTGCCCACCGCCAGCGAGTCGGCGAGATCGACAAGATCCTACGCCGTCTTGACGAGCGGGAGCAAAAGATTATTATTAATCGATTCGGCCTCAATCACTCGGTCGAACCTCAGACGTTGAAGGAGGTTGGCGAAGTGATGGGGGTGACGAAAGAGCGTGTGCGACAGATCGAGGCCCGAGCCTTAAACAAGCTTCGAGCCGCGGCCATCGAGGAGAAGATTGATCTTCCCGAGGCATCGTAAGTCGCACTATAAAAACGACTTATGATGGTGCCCCAAGACAGGGGACCTTGAATCCTAAGGAGGATCGTCGAAAGCTGCGAGGAAAAAGCGAATCGCCCTGTGCGACCCGCTGCCGGCTAACGCATTAGCGTCGCCGAATATGGGAGCGCGCGTCGAGCGAGGAGTTTTTTCCGCCGCCTTCGGCGATTCTCCTTTTTTTGCGCGCCGGCGGCGGTAATGCTGGGTTTTTGGCCGATTTCTGTCTCATCAGTGATCGGCTATCCCATATTGCAACGCGGCGCTTGTTCGGTATATTTAGTAGTTTTCGTGGTAGGATCCGCTCGCTAGCGTAGCTCAATTGGCAGAGCAGTTGATTTGTAATCAACAGGTTGTGGGTTCAAGTCCCTCCGCTAGCTCGTTAGCAAGCGTCAGCTCAGCAGTCAAATTCACCTATTTTGTAGGCGGCTTTGAATGCGTGGCGTTTTTGGCGTGTCAGACGTAAAGACGATTTTTCGATTCCGCATCTGACCGATCAAGGGAATTTTTGAAGGAGCCTGTCACGGAAGGTGAAGGGGGGTTTCCCGAGCGGTCAAAGGGGTCAGACTGTAAATCTGATGGCATTGCCTTCGCAGGTTCGAATCCTGCACCCCCCAGTTTGAATTGGGCTTTAGATTGAAACTTCGAACGATTTAAGAAAATTGGACAGCCTTAAGTCGATCGCCCACAACAAGACAACTTTGTGTTTCGTCCCGTGGCAAGGCAGTACAGGCGAAACGCAGATTCCAGACGTTCCGATTTTCGTAGCGTGAAAGAAAGCTAGACTCGCGCCCCTGCAGATTGGCGCCCTTACGCATTGAGGACGTGATGGATTGGCGCGACGCCGAAGTGGATCGCGCAGAGAGAAATCTCGCGGGTGTAGCTCAATGGTAGAGCCATAGCCTTCCAAGCTAAAGACGAGGGTTCG
>CAYLRE010000042.1:0-22811 GCA_964385715.1 uncultured Planctomycetaceae bacterium | reverse complement strand
CAGGCCTGCTGATCTTCCGGTGTCGGCGGGCGATTGAATATCGACAAGAACATCTCGTTGATCAACTTCACGTTGTCGCCATCGGCTCGCTGGTGCACACGCTCGACAATCGCCTGAACACGCCGTTGCTGTTCGGGATCGTTCATGGCGAGTAGGGCTTGGACGGGGGTCGTCGTGACATCGCGTTTGGCGACCGAGTCGATTCGTTCCGGCACGTCGTAGACGGCGAACATGGTCAGCGGGGAGTTGCGTAGTTTCTTCAGGTAAATGCTGCGGCGATTGCTGTCGTCGTCCTGGGCGGGGCCACCGACCGTGACGTCGAGTTGATCGGCCAGCGTGACCAAGGCATCGCGTAGCTGTTCGCCCTCCAAGCGGCGAGGCTGGAATCGCCAGGGCGTGTTATTGCTGCCGTCGTTTTGCTGCCGGTACGTTGCCGAGAGGACGATTTCTCGATGCAGTTTCTTGAGGCTCCAGCCTTCTTCCACGAATCGAGTGGCCAGGTAATCCAAAAGCTTGGCATCGCGTGGCGACTCGCCAGTGATGCCAAAATTACTCGGCGTGGAGACCAGGCCTTCGCCGAAGTGGTGCTGCCAGACCCGATTGACCATCACTCGGGCTGTGAGCGGGTTATCGCTACTGGTGAGCCAGCGAGCGAGTGCGGAGCGACGCCCGGTGGAAGTGGGAGCGGCGGCGGGCGTTTCGATCACGAACGGCCGCGTGTCGAGAATACTCAATGGTCCTGGCAAGATATCACGCGGGTTTGCGTGGCCGGGAATGTGCGTTGGGGGTGCCTCGGCACCGACGTCGGCCGCGATATGAGCGGCCACCACATTCTTGGGACGCTCGTCGTCGTACTTGGCGAGTTCCTTTTCCAGCTTGCGAATCGTGCCGCGTTCTTCGTCGTTCATTTGGGCGAGAAGATCGTAGCTCTTGTGGTTGATCTGTCGATCGATCAGAGCGGCGACCGTCTTCTCAAACGGCGAATGGGTGCTGGCGTCTCTGGCGGCCAGGTTTTGGAGCTTTCTGTCGAGCCGGTCCATGCGCGACTTCCGCATGGCGTTCATATGCGGCACCACGATCTTATCCAGGCGGCTGCGAACATCCGCGGTCGATTCCTTCCAGCGGGCTCGTTGCGCTTCCTGCTCGGGAGTATGGAGTGTGGTCGCTCCCTTGAGAACGAGCGGCGTAAAGAACGCCTGCAGGCGATAGTAGTCTTCTTGGAGAATGGGATCGAACTTGTGATCGTGACAGCGAGCACACGACATGCTGAGTCCCAGGAAGACGTCCCCAGTGACGTCGGTGATGTCGTTGAGCAAATCGATTCGCTGTGTCCAGATGTTCGCCTGATTCGATTCATAGATGCCACAGTACAGGTAGCCAGTGGCAACAACGACGTCCGCGTTGTCAGGAGCGATTTCGTCGCCGGCAAGTTGTTCGGCTACGAATTTGTCGTAGGGAAGGTCCTTGTTGAAGGCACCAATCACATAGTCGCGATATCGCCAAGCATGAGGGCGTGGATCGTCCCGCTTGAAACCATCGGAGTCGGCGTAGCGGACCAGGTCGAGCCAGTGCTGAGCAGAGCGTTCTCCATAGCGAGGGCTGGCTAGCAGCCGATCGACCAATCGCTCATAGGCATCATCCCTCTGATCGGCGATGAAGGTATCGATCTGTTTCCGCGACGGAGGCATTCCCCACAGGTCGAAGCAGAGTCGCCGCAACAGTTCGTAGCGATTGGCCTCTGGGGCCGGCTGCTTGTTCTGTTGGGCCAACTGCCGCCAAGCGAATTGGTCGATAACGCCGCGGGCCCAACCTTGCGTGTCGGCAGCGGGTACGGTCGGTTTCGAAATCGGACGTAGTGACCAGAATTGGCGTTCCTCCTCCGTGAATGTTCTATGATTCCGCAGAGGAGCGTCGACCTTGGGCCAAGGGGCGCCAGCGGCAACCCAGCGGGCGAGCCGGGCCACGTCTTTGGCCGGAAGTGGTTCGTCCGGCGGCATTTCGAGGGATTCTCGCCGCACGGCTTCCATCAGCAGGCTGTGTCCGGAGTCCTGCAGAGCCAGCAACGGGCCAGAGTCTCCACCAGAGAGCACCGCAGCGTGAGAGTCGAGGCGAAGGCCACCTTCTTGCTTGTTGGGGCCGTGACACTTCTGGCACTTGTTGACCAGCAGCGGACGAATATCGGTCTCAAAATCGATCGAAAGATCGGCCGCGCTGGCCGAGATTGTCGTGAGTGACAGAAATGCGGTGGCCAGGACGCCAGCGGTAGCACGGCAGCGGCCTTTAGAGGCCAAGACAACGAAGGATGATCGGATTCGACCCATACCCGCCGCTCATACTAGAACCGATGAAGGCACCGACGTGGCTAGCATGTTCACCGCCACGTCGCCGACCAGCGGTCTGGCCGGCGCCTCATTTTAGCTGGCGACCGATGGCTGAATCAATTCCCAGAATCGCTTGAATAGATACTGGCTGTCGTGCGGTCCGGCCGAAGCTTCCGGGTGATACTGCACGCTGAACGCCGGGAAATTGAGGTGGCGGACGCCTTCGATAGTGCCGTCGTTGAGGTTTCGGTGGGTGACCTCAAGTTCCTCGGGCAGCGATTCTTCATCGACCGCGAAACCGTGGTTTTGCGAGGTGATCTCCACGACGCCGGTGGCCAGGTCCTGAACGGGTTGATTCGCGCCGCGGTGGCCGAATTTCAACTTAAAGGTCTTCGCACCACAGGCCAGTGAGAGCAGCTGGTGTCCTAGGCAGATGCCAAACACCGGGACTTTACCCAAAATCTCACGAATTGTGTCGATCGCATAGGTCAAAGGTTCCGGATCGCCCGGTCCATTCGACAGGAAGACACCGTCAGGCTGCTGGGCCAGCACATCTTCGGCCGAGGCGGTCCCGGGTAGGACGGTTACGCGAAAGCCCTCATCAACCAAGTGCCTAGGGATATTCCACTTCATGCCGTAGTTGAGCGCGACGATATGCGGCCGGTCTGCGGTTTCATCGGTCTCTGTAGCGTTTTCTTCGAGACGCGACCAACGACTGAGTGACTCCGTCCATTCGGCCGTTTCGTCGGTAATGACCTCGCGGATTAGGTCACGTCCGACGAGACCAGGGCTCGCCTTAGCCTTGGCGACGAGGCTCTCGTCGTCCAAGTCTTCGGTCGAGAGAATGCCCTTCATGGCTCCGGAATTGCGAATTCTTCGCACCAATGCCCGCGTGTCGATGCCTTCGATGGCGACGACATTCCAGCGTTTGAGGTAGTCGACCAGGGCGTCTTGGGCTCGGAAATTGCTCGCGACTCGGCTATTTTCTCGCACGATGAATCCGGAAAGATGCGGCCTGGGGCTTTCGAGATCCTCGTCCGTGACGCCGTAGTTGCCGATTAGCGGGTACGTCATCGTTACAATCTGACCGCAGTAACTCGGATCGGTCAAGATTTCTTGGTAACCGGTCATGGAAGTATTAAAGCAGACTTCCCCGTCGACCTCACCACTTGCGCCGAACGATGTCCCGGTATAAACGGTACCGTCTTCCAACGCTAACTTGGCAACCACTCGTTCGCTCATACCAATCCTTCTTTGCTCTCAAGTTGGATTTAAAAAACGATTCTTCAACGTGCGTTCCACCGCAGTTCGTTCCGTCTAGTCAATCTGAAGTAAAGTCGCGCACCGTTTCTGTCCGATAGGTTTCTTACGGCTGTGGGTCTCCGAACTGATTGAGTGCTCTTGAATAGTTCGGACAGCCAAGTTTGGGAGGGTTCCTGTCCCGGCGAACGGGAACCCTCCTTTTTTTATGCGCACACCAAGCCAATCGACCCGTCTGCGACCAGCCAGTAGTGGGCGTTTCTCGGCCCCTCAATATACTCGGCCCCTACAATTTCGCCCAGCGGCCGCGTCTTTCGAACATTTCGAAGGGGCTAATCAACGAGCGGGCCCAATCTTGCTCTCCGATGGGAAAATTCAGGTGACTCGCTGTTGTTTTGGACCACTGACACCTGGTTCGACGTCGCAGGCGACTCGGCTAGAATGCCACCCATCGGAGTTGGTGCGCCATGGGTTTCGCGGGGCGATGCTCTGATTTGTGGGGGCGTCTAGGTTGTTTTGCGGATAACGAGACCTTTGGAATCGGGAGAGTTTGCCAGGTGGGAGAGTTGCAATCCGACGAGCGAATCGTCTTCTATCCGACATTCGGTTGGCGAGCGACCAGGGCGTCGGAGACGAACGCGGGGCAGATTATGGGGGCCGGCGGGCACTCCGGCTGGCTACTCGATATCCATGGTATCGTTTTCCGGCCCGAATTTACCTCGCGGAAACGAGATCTGGCGGTGCGGATGGCCCGCAGCCTGATGCCTCGCAATGACAGTTCCGTCGATCAGACGCTCTTTCGTCGTCGATTTTGGTCGTTTCTTGTCGACAACAAGGGGGACAGGAGCGTTTCCGTTCGCATTGGTGGCGAAAAGTTCAAGGTTGGCCTCTCCGCCGCGGACGGTCACTTTCGCTCAGCTGTACGCGTTTCTGCCGAATTGGTAGCTAGCCTGATGGCGGATAAGGCAGTTCGGCCTGCGACTGCCGGGACAAATGCCGTCGGCTGGCTACCCTTCGAGGCGGTTACGCCGGCGTCGTGTGAGCGGCAGTACCGTGGGTGCGTGACATTAATCGAACCAGAAGGGGTGTCGGTCATCTCCGACATCGACGACACCATCAAGGTTTCCGACGTGGTCGACAAGTCGCGGCTTGTGACCAATGTCTTGGCACGCAGATATCATCCGGTTGATGGGATGCCGGAGTTGTACCGCCGTTGGGCCGACCAGGGAGCTGCGTTCCACTATGTCTCGGCCAGTCCGTGGCAGCTCTATCGACCGCTGCTTAGATTCTTTCGACAGGTAGGGTTCCCAGAAGGAACGTTCCACTTAAAGAAGTGGAGGCTCGCCGAGCCGAGCACGTTAGAGCTTTTTCATACCTCGGTCGATTTGAAGCTGGATGCGATTCGCCGGATTCTGACCGCTTTTCCGCACCGCCGATTTATCCTCGTGGGGGATTCCACCCAGAAGGATCCCGAGGTCTACGGCCAAATTTTGCGAGAGTCCCCGGCTCAAGTGGATCGCGTACTAATACGCAACGTCCGGGGCGCTGAGATGAGCGCGGACAGGATCACCGCCGTTTTCCGCGACGTCCCATCTGATCGCTGGCAATTATTCGACGAACCGGCGGAAATCAGCGGCCGCTAGTTCCTTGCTCTGGATGAATCGGTTGTTTATTCATCCGGGAAGGGAAAATCGTCGTCGTCATCTTCGCCGAAGCCGAGTTCCCCTTCGTCGTCACCGCCTTCGCCTTCTTCCGCCGCGAGCTGTCCGGCATTCTCTTTGAACAGCTTTTCTAGTCGAACGAACTGCTCTACGTCTCGTCGATCTTGATCCGATCGACGAACCGAAATGTTTCCTCGCTCATCGACGTAGAGGCACTCCGTGGGAGTGGAGCCCGTTTTGAACTCTTGGTCTCCTCGCATATCGATGAGCGTCATACTGGTGACCAGATCTGCCTCCGGATTGCGGTGCGTGGTCTTGGCGACCGGATCGATGGTGATCCCGGCGCCACGTCCGGCAAGCATGCCGCCTCGCCGTAGCTGCAATCGCATCTGGAGCAGGTCGTTGGTACCTAAGTCGATCGCCCTGGCGATCACGTCAACTTCCTGTTCTTGTACGCCTGGAATTGCATTGATAATTCGTTCCGCCATCAGCGATTCACCGGTCGGCACGTAGACGGGTTGTGTTGGTTCGCTCCAGACAGTGTCATCCCAAGACTTGGGCAAGAATGTCGCGTCGCGATTCTCGGGATGTTCGACATTCTGGTCCTTGATTTCCTTGAACTTTCTGCTGTTCGGATTGCGCAGTGCTACGCCGATTCGATAGACGTAGTACTTGCCGGGCTTGACCGTGTAGTCGAAGACGCGCACAAGCCGTTCGCTAACCTCGGCCGCCACA
Source organism: uncultured Planctomycetaceae bacterium (assembly GCA_964385715.1). Taxonomy (GTDB): domain Bacteria; phylum Planctomycetota; class Planctomycetia; order Pirellulales; family UBA7805; genus MB-PLM-2. The sequence continues at coordinate 16,834 of CAYLRE010000042.1, read as the reverse complement.
GCTTCTTCGACGACGGCGGTCTCGTCTTCGTCGTCCTGCTGTTCGGGCTCCTCTTCCGTTTCGTCTTCAGTCGTATCCTCGTCCGAGACAAGATCGTCTTCGAGATCGTCCTCAAGCGAGTCTACCGGCTCTTCGATTTCCTCTCGATCTGGCTTCGCCGGAGTAGCTTCGACAGCTGCTTCCGGGGCGGGGCGGGGCTTCGGTTTTCTTCTGGAAGCCAGCGGAACCGCCGGGTGCGTTGCCATCCCATTGACCTTCCACGAGCTATAAACTCGAGGGCCGAGGGGTTTTGTCAGGGCGCCGAGGCCGGACTTATAGCGACTTGTTTCGTCGTGAACGTAGCGCGGGTCGATGACTTCCTTGGCACGTACCGCCCAATTGCCAATTGCCTCGGCCTTGGGGAGTTTGTTGTTCATCACGCCAATTCTCTTGTAGTCGATTCGCTTGGCCTTGGACCAGTCGAGGTTTTCTAGGTCGGCGTTCTTGGGTACCTCAAGCCTCCACAGGCGGGCTTCTACATACTGTGGACGGTCCCGTTGGGGGCTGAAATGAAAGGCCTTAGCAAAGACCTCATCGTAGATCGCCTGTTGTGCCTGAAGAGGAAGCAAGCCTTTAACGACGACGAACGGTCGAGCTTCGACGAGTACTTCCTTGACATCCTTCTTGCGGCGACGCTTGCCGTCTTCGGGTTGTGCCGGTGGAGAGACGCCGCCGAGGCGGAATCCAGCCGGCAGGTCGACCGTCATGCTTTCGCTAAGAGACGCGTTGTCTCCTTCGAGATCAGCCAGCTTGCGGTTGTACTGTCGATTGATCTTTGCCTCTTCTTCTTTCTTTTCGTCCCCTTCAAGCTTTTTCTTTCGAATCTTGTTCAACTCGCGACGCTTCCACGCGCGAAGTTTATTCTTTTCCTTTGCATCTCGGGCCTTTGCCTTTTCTTCGCGCTGGGCTTTCTTCTTGGCGAGCCTTTCCTCTCGCCGATCGAGCTCCTCCTGCGGAAGCTGCGGCACTCGGCCAGCGCGACCAACATGCATTCTCTTGGTCACGTAATAGAGCGGAATGTCTGCATCTGCGACCACCTGTGTGACAGGTAGATACTGAGGATCCCCCCGCTTCGTACGCGGGACCAGCACGATATCCCAAGGCTTCATGGAGTACTTGGAGGCGTCGAGAGGCGTGCGGCCTCCTTCGGGGATCACCTCGCTGTCCGGGAGCGGCGGACTGGGGTTACTCGCCATACGCCCTTTAACGCTGTTCGCTTTGCTGGAAAGTTTGTCGGGTGAGTACCCTTTCTTTACTTCGAGCTGCCCGATCGAGGAGTAAATGATCCATCCGGCTAGGATAGCCACGAGGCCGAGGGCAATCTTTTCACCATGGTCGATGAAAAACTGTTGGGCGCCCGGGCCGTCTGACTTGGCCTTTTTCTTGGCCTTGGGTTTCTCTTCGGCAACGTCGTCCTCTTCCTCGATATCAACGTCATCATCGACATCGACATCGGTCTCGGCGTCGTTTTGTGGTTTCTTGCTCTTCTTACCGAAGCTGAGTTTCATCGTTCTGTTCCTTCTTTGGTCGCTTGCCAGCCGAGTCGTTCGACCGTTAGGCGAGCCTCTCCGGTCTCCAGCCCCTTACTCTCCAGACCCTTACTTTCCAGACCCTTACTTTCCAGACCCTTACTTTCCAGTCCCCTGCTTTACTCTTGCTTGGCGTCCCACTTCTCACGATGGGGGGAATCGCATCCGGCGGTCGCCCCTTGAAAGGAAGCAGCTCGCCTCAGGTGATCTAGGTCTCTTTCTTTTTAGGTGGTTTGGCTACGTAGATGAGGGCGTCGATCATCACACGTTTACCTGGACGAAGCGGAGGTTTAACTTCTGGGGGCTTCTCGGCACCTTGGCCGGGCAGGCCGCCTAGTCCCTGGCGAGGCAATCCTCCGATGGCAGGACGCGGGGCCCCCATGCCCATGGGCGCCGCTGGCTCCTCGACTTTCTTGAAGATCGCATGGCTCGTCAGGTGCACATCCACGACTTCACAGGTGAGTGGGTCGTTCGCAAGCGCGACCAACAAGGACGCGACGTGCTGGGGGTCCATTTCTAGTTCGATTCGCGCTGGAATCACGCGGTAGTAATCTTTCACTTGCGGAAGTGGGAGGCCGGTCGCTGCCGGCGATTCATTCGAGCGAGCACCTGCCTTGCGAACGCGGCGTGTAACTAGCTTGGTCTTGGTATTCGCCGTGGAGTCGGCATCTGGCCAGATTTTGATCCGTTCGATTGCTCGTACCGGGAGATTGAAGCGGTCGATGTTGTCTCCCTTGTTCAATGCCGCGACGCTGCGCAGCAAGCCTTGGTAGGCCCAGATCTGCTCTTGCGTTGCGATCACTTCGGACTCGTTGGGCCAGACCGATTTTCTGACAATGGCCTTGGCCTTCTTGACGTTCTCTTCGTTTCTTTTTTGGTCGTCATCGTCGAGCTGTTCGTGTTCGTCGATGATCTTTTGAGCCCGCTGGACCTCGTCAATCATGGCCGGAACCAATTTTGAAACGATGGCGTTGTAATTCTTGGCGTTCCAAATGAGCTTGCCGGTAGCGTTGGGGTCGACCGTCGCGTCAACGGTCTTGAGGAGTTCCTCGGTTTGTTGAGGGAGGAAATCTTGCCAGTACTTTTTTCGCTTGGCCTCGCTCAATTTGCGATCGCTGCGAACTTCGCCGAACTCGCCCCAGTCTCTCGCGGGACGTTGTTCGTTGTAGTTGTCCTTAGCAACCCCGGTTAGCCTCGTGTCGAGCTCCTTCTGTGCTTCGCCGATCCCAGTGATCCAGGTCTGATTGGCGAAGGTCGGCCTTTGGGCGAGCGTATCGATGGCGCTGATCTGCTTCTTGATGTGCCCGCTGTTCTTGGTGAATGGTTTGCGAAATATTCCGTCGGATATCCACCAGAAGAACAGAAGTATCATGAGCGCCAGGCACAGCACAATCCAGAAGTTGTACTTCTTGATTCCGGCGATGATGGGTCGCAATTGGTCCATGCTTAAAAAATTCCGTGATCTTCGACTGGGTTGAGGTGGTTTCTATCGAACCGCATTCCCGCTGCCGGGAACTGCTGCCGTTTGGCCTTCGTCCGCGTCCGCGGATTCTTCGCCATCTTCCGTTTGCTCTTCTTCAGCCACTTCGCCGGGGCCGTCCGGCTGCCATGCGAATTGAACAACGAAGTTGTATTTGGTCAGTTCAATCTCGGCCGGACCGCTTCCGCCCGCGTTGACATTTGGCACGAGTACTTTGTCCGGCCGATCTTCCCTCAAAAAGACGATATACGAGACTCCCAGATTTTCCATCGAGGACTCTACCCAGCCGTTTCCGTCAGGCGCCGGAAAGAGAACCGTTTTGGATGCCAGGTTCTTGATGAAATGGTTTTTGACGAATTGCGATCGGATATTCGGATTCTTGGCAGCACTCTTCGGAGCGTAGAAGTGGTACCCCGTGAATTGCACAACGTAGCCAGGGCCAACGGGAATAGGATCGGTTTCGGGGGACGCTTCTTTTTCGCCTTCCTTTTTGTCCGCCGCGTCCGCTTTGGCAACGCTAGGTACCGGCGGCTTCTGGGCCCCGCCGGGACCAGCTGCCGTCTTTTTCCGCGCGCCGGGCGGGGGAGCGTTCAGATCAAGTGTCGCGGCATGTGCCTTTTGGATCGGGGCGGTTGCCCATTGTCTCAAGTTGTCGAAGTGTTCGACGCGCAGGTCGCTAAGGTGAATCTGTTGACGCTCAGTGATCTCGGGAGGTTGCTCTCCTTTGAAGTCGTACTGAGGCAAGCAGGTGTTGATCGCTTGCAGCAGTTCGAGCCAGCGACTCCGTTTTTGGAAATGAGCCATCATCTGCCGGGCCTGATCTGTTTGGCCGGCGAGTTCGGCCTTGGCTTTCTCGTAGGCTTCGTCGTTGGCTTTAACTTCTCGTTCCACGTCCTTAACGGCAGTAAAGGCACCGGGCCAATCCCCGCTCTTCACCTGTACCTGGGACCAGGGCCACCACAGCATCAGGTAGTTGACCATGATGCCGAGTAGCAAGATCGCTACGGCAGCGACGGCCCACGGTTGCTTCTCCCGCACGATTCGGTCTCGAATCAGCTCACGAGGCACCAGGTTTGTCGACAACTGGCCTTTTCCGAGGCCCTGGATGGCAAGGCCGTAGGCAACCCCGAAACAGAGAGCATTGTCCTTGTAGGCAGGTGAATCGACGACGCCCTTGCCGACGAGTGTGGGATAGGTGCTAACCTCTTCGATCTCATAGCCCAGGTTCTGGGAAAGATACCGTTTCAGCCCAGGCAGCTTCATCGAGTTACCCATGGCAACAACGCGGTCGATCGTTGCGGCACGGTCGAGGCTTTGGAAGTACCCGATACTGCGTTGAATCTCGGTTAGGAAATCCTTGAACACGGCCCGCATAGCCTGATAGATCGCCTTGGGATCTTCCGCCTGGGCGGCGTTCCGCTTGAGGTGTTCCGCCTTCGCGTAGGTCAGGTTCAAGTCCTTCGTCAACGCTCGAGTGAAATGGCTACCACCGATGGGGACGTTTCGTTGCCAGACTCGGAAGCCATTGGTGATGACCAAGTCGGTCGTTTCGGTGCCGACGGAAATGGCGACCAAGGACGGGGGCGGATCGTCCGGATCGTAGTCTTCTTCCGGGATCATTTCACCCAGCCGGTCAAAGACCATGGCGTTGTAAATGGCCAGTGGTGTGAGTTGAACGATTTCGACGTCAATGCCGACGCCACGGAGAGGTTGGACCGCTTCATCGACCTGGTCTCGCTTCATGGCGAACAGGCCGACCTCGGTTTCGAGGGCGTAGTCCTCTTCTTCCAGACCGCCACCCATGCGTTGGTAGTCCCAGATGACGTCATCGAGATCGAAGGGGATCTGCTGCTTCGCTTCGTAGCGAACGATGTCCGGGATGCGTTTGGTTTCAACTGGCGGGAGCTTGATGAATCGTGCTAGCCCGCTCTGGCCCGAGGCGGAAATGGCGACCTTGTCTTCAGCGACGCTATTTCGCGAAAGGAAGAGTTGGAGTGCCTCGCGAACGAGTTCTTCCGGATCGGCTTCTGGCTGTGTGAGGATCTTGGGGTATTCGATGTAATCGAACGCATCGGCAACGATCTTGGATGGATCGTCATCGTGCCGCCGGCAGCGGATCGCCTTTAGACCACATTGCCCAATGTCGATGCCCCAAGCAGCCGAAACCTTTGCCATCTTCGCATCCTCTTCTTACATTACCGGAGCGCAGCACTACGTCGCGGTGGTGTGCGTGGCGCAATGTCACGTCAGTGCAGCTAGGGACCTCGTTCCCAACCCTGGCTGCTGTTGTTCCTGTTCCGAGATGCCTGTCTCAAGTCGCCCCGCTCGTTCGACGTCACGAGCGTTTGGAGCGGACTGGGACCGCGACATAGAAGGGCCTGGTGCCCCCCTACGTCATTACTCCTACTTTATCGAGGAATGCCCTAAAATGTCAATATTCTGCTCCTTTTTTCGTCCTTCCAGGGGCTCGCTCTGAGGGCGCTGTGCCTCGCACTTTTGGCGAATTTCGCCTATTCTGTTCCACGGCCGCCTGAGAGATCCCCTCGATCTAGCCGGTTCCCCGCATGACCTGAGTTGGAACCTAACTGACATTGGAGCCCCCGGTTGTTTGTGGAGGTGCCATTCCCTCAGGCTGCAATACCTCCGCTTAATGAGACTAGGCCTTGTCGTTGTTGGGCCACGGCTCGTGCCGCTTCGTTAGAAAATCGTTCGTTTTCGTCCTGCTCCATGGCCATCGAAGAAACCTTACTACTGCTCCCGTGTCATACGCTCGATGACTTTCCGTATTACTACGAGGGAGTCGAGGCTGACAATATCTTGGCCGGCTACAGCGCGATGTGGCATCCAGCGCTGATCGCCTGTACGGGCAAGACGCCGTCCTGGCAGAGTTCATACAACGACGATACGACGCAGCTTGCCGGGCGGTTGGTGGTGTTACCGCAAGTGGCGGAGAACGATCTGCCGGGGTTTTGGCTCGATCGCGCACGCCACGATGGGGCAGTCGTGATCCCAGCCAGCGATGCGATCACACGGGACGAGATTGTGATCGCCCTGCTGGCAGCACTGGACGAGCGAGAGGGCGCGGACGACTCGTCCGCAGGCGAGTTAGCGACGGTTGATGTGGCGGATGGCGACGACCTTACTCCCCGCGACCGGTCCGAACTCGATGCTGAGTTGGTCAAGGATTTTCTCGCTCTCGGATTGTGTCATTTGCTGTCCGAGTTGCTCACGGTGCAGATGCGTTACGCAAGCCTGGTCGACCAGGAGTATTTTGACAAACAGCTCGTCGAGGCGGCTCATGCGGCGATGCGAGGGGATGTCGAATTGTCTCGCGAGAAGTTGCAGAACTGCTTCGATGCGATGGCGCAGTCTCGCGATCACTTCTATCCCGTCGATGGATACTTGATCGATCTGACGCTGGTCGAGCCGAGCACCATCGGTGAGGCGTTGCGGCAAGATGTGTCCGGCGGCGTCGTGAAGAACCTCCTGCTTACCACCGAGACACTTGACGCGATGCGGGAGACCGAACCAGAAACGCTCAAGGCGGTTCGCAACGCTGTCGAGCAAGGCAGGGTTTGCCTGGTCGGTGGGGACGACGGAGACGAAGAACTGTCACTGTTGAGCGGTGAAGGGCTGATTGCGAGTTTGCAACGCGGTGGCCAGCAGTTTGAGTCGCTCGTCGGTCGGCGTCCCAAGGTCTTTGGTCGGCGTCGATTTGGTCTGTCACCTGTTTTGCCGCAGCTCTTGAGCAAATCAGGTTACCTCGGGGCGTTGCACTTTACGCTCGACGGGGGACGATTTGCCGAACCGATGCAGAGCAAGACGATTTGGGAGGGCGTCGACGGAAGTACGACCGACGCGTTTGCTCGCTTGCCGATTGATACTTCGAAGCCGGAAACGCTCCTCTGTTTGCCGCAGCGGTTGGGTGATTCGATGGACATGGATCACGTTGCCGTGGTCTGTTTTGCCCACTGGCCTGGCGAGGCATGTTCCTGGTATGCGGATCTGGCGCGAATCGCCAATCTTTCGCCCGTGCTAGGCAAGTTCGTCAGCCTGGAACAGTTTTTAACGGAAACCGATACACCGCGAGATCATTGCCACTACTCTGTCGACGACTACCGTTCGCCGTACCTGCGACAGGCGGTTGCCACTGGTCGGGATGATCCGCTCGCCGCGAGTGTTGAGCGTCATGAGACGGAAGCGGCCGACTACGCCGAAGAAACCGTCGCGGGCATGGCTGCCGTGATTGGAGCTACGTCGTCCGACACCGATGGCATGACCGCCCTTGCCGCCGCAATTTGTCCAAGCGAAACAAATTCTGGCATGGGTGGGTATTTGGTTGCCAACCCCCTCAGCTCGCCACGTCGGATAGCTCTTGCGGTTCCGGAGCTGGCGCATCCGCCGGCTGTTTCCTCACAGATCGAGGCGGCATACGCGCTCGGCGGAAAGCAAGAGGTGCTCGTCGAAGTGCCCGCTTTTGGCTATGTTTGGATTCAGGGGGATCCGAGTCAATCCTGGCAGTCGCCTCCAGGGAAGTTGCTTGCCGAGGACAACGTCATCCGAAATGAATTCGCAGAGGTGACTATCGACCGCCATACCGGTGCCGTCGCCGCTGTGCGGTGTCCTGGCTTTCGCAGTAATCAGTTGTCGCAGCAGTTGGCTTTACGAATCCCTGCCGCTGGCGGTGGGTATCCGAGCCGGGGCGAGGCATCGTACTCGGTGATGGTGGCTGACGAAGTTGCGGTCGTTAGTGCAGGGCCCATCACCGGTACGATTGAGAGCCGCGGTCGTCTCGTCGATCGAGAGGGGCACGCGATGGCCGAGTTCCGCCAGTCGATTTCCTTGGTTCGCAACCGGCCAGTGCTGGAATTCGATGTGCAGATCGAGCCGCTTGAGCGGGCTGACTTTCTCCGCCAGTCGGGTGTCGATCCTTGGGATGCCTACTTCGCATCTCGCGTAGCCTGGGCTGACTCTAGCAGTGAGTTGTTTCGCAGCGTGGCAGGTGGTGCTCATCCGACGAAGCTTCAGCAATTCGAGGCGCCTGACTTCGTCGAAATTCGTGGCGCCAAGTTCAAGGCCTCAATTCTTACTGCCGGTTTGCCTTATCATCGCCGTGTCGATGAAAGGACGCTCGACACGCTGCTGGTGACGGGCCAAGAGGCCGCCCGGCGATTCCGGTTCGCGATCGGACTGAACCTGCAGCAACCGCACGCGGCGGCTCAGGAACTGTCATCGCCGAACATGGCTCGATATTTGGCTGACAGAACACCGCCATCGGCGACGACCGGTTGGTTGTTTCATGTCAACGCCGGCAATGTTGTCGTGACGAGGTGCGAGCCGGTTCGTGCCGAGTCGTCTGGTGGCGAAGCAGGGCAGGGCGGATTGGCTGCCGTGATCGGCGTGCGGATGCGGCTAATGGAAGTGGCTGGTCGATCGACCTCGTGCGCGGTACGGTCGGTGTTTCCGGTCGGTCGCGGACGAGTCGTTGATTTCACGGGCGCCGTTGTTTCGGAGCTCGCTCGAAGGGAGTCGCCCGTGGACCGTGACCGCGTCATGATCGAGATGCACCCGCACCAGTGGTCTGACTTGGAGCTGTTTTGGGAGGCGTGATGTCTGTGTTGAGTTCGTTTGACGTGTCAGGGAGTCGTTGCTGATGATTGTTACGATTGATGGGCCTGCCGGTGCCGGTAAGTCGTCGGCCGCTCGCCAGCTTGCCGAACGACTTGGCTTCGAGTTTCTCGACACCGGCGCCATGTATCGCGCGGTCGCCTACGCCGCGTCGGTGCGAGGACACGACTGGGAGAAGTCGGAAGACCTTGCGCCCTTGGCCGAGTCGCTCGATATCCAGCTCCAGCCGGGTCGGGTGTCGCTCGATGGCCAGGATGTTTCGGCCGCGATTCGCACGCCCGAGGTGACCGGAGTAACGCACTACGCAGCGAACAATCCCGCGGTCCGTGCAGTGCTGGTCCAGAAACAGCGCGATGTAGCGGCGGGCAAGGACGTCGTGACCGAAGGTCGGGACCAGGGAACGGTCGTGTTTCCCAACGCCGAGTGCAAGATTTTCTTGACCGCCACGGCCGAGGAGCGAGCCCGTCGGCGGCTGCGAGACTTGGAGCGGGCGGGCAATGCAACCACGCTGGAAGAGGTGCTGTCGGATCAGACCAAGCGGGACGAGAGTGACGAACAACGCGAATGCGGTCCGCTGGTGCAGGCGGAGGATGCTCTAGTTTTGGTTACCGATAATCTTCCCGAGGTCGAGGTCGTGGACCATCTCGAGATGCTTGTGCGTCAGAGAATGCCGTAACTAGGATTGTGAAGAAGGCCTGAAGCGTTATTCCTATTGGGGAAGACGAACGCGGCTCTCGAACCCGCTGTCTCCCGTTTTACTTACCGGTCTTTGTGATGTCCTTTCTCACTTCAGAACGAACCAAAGATCTATGGCATGACATTGTCCGCAATTTTGCGCGGATGGTGTTTACGTTCTTCTGGGGTGTCCGCTGCTACGGTCGGGAGAACGTACCGATGGACGGCGGTGTGCTAGTGGTTTCAAATCATCAGAGTCATCTCGATCCGGTGTTGGTCGGATTAGCCGTCGATCGTCGTATGAGCTATCTGGCTCGCAAGACGTTGTTCGACTTTGCCCCACTCCGCTGGATCATTCTCTCCTTGGGCGGAATCCCGCTCGACCTGGAAGGGGGCGGGCTCTCCGGCATTAAGGAAGCGCTCAAGCGTCTCAAACGGGAGGAAATGATCTTGGTATTTCCGGAGGGGACGCGTTGTCGAGACGGAGAGATCGCCACGTTCAAGCCGGGATTCTGTGCCCTGGCTCGTCGCTCGAAGATCACGTTACTTCCGGTCGCGATCGATGGCGCGTTTCAGACCTGGCCCCGTACGCGGCCCGTTCCCGGTTTTGGCACGGTTCACGTCCGTCTTGGCGAGCCGATGTCCGCAGAGGAAATCGCATCGTTCGAGGATGATGGCGACCTGGTCGCCGAGGTTGAGCGACGGATTCGAGAAGGGCACAAGAACGTCCGCGAGGGACGATTGCGAGCGATCGGCGGGCTCTAAGGACTCGGTCGTTGCCAGAGTTAGTCAGTGGGCCTACGGCGTGTCCGACTCAAAGCCTTCGGCCACGAGGTCGCTGTAACCTTGTCTGAGCGGTCGAACGTCGTACTTGAACTTCTCCAGGACTTCGGCCGCCATCAATGAGCGGACACCCGCCTTGCAGTAGGTATACACGATCGTGTCGGTGGGGATCCGCTCGGCCAGGATCTTGGCGAAGCCCTCTTTATTGTGTTCTTCTGCCAATAAGCTTAGCGGAACAAGCTTGGCACCCTTGATTACCCCTCGTCGGTCTCTTCTTTCTCCCGTACATCGACGATCACGGCATTCTGTTCTGCGAGGTTTGTCTTGACCTGATCGAGGGAGTCTTTTGTCGGTTCGGCTGCTTGCATAATCGATGTCGAAAAGAGGGTCAAAAGGAATAGGTGGGCAGTGGTTAGGAGGCGGGGCATCGTTTTTCTCCTACGCGGTGGATGCTCGGTCCAATGCCGTTAATTATCGTGATTCTTGACCGGCACGCAATTCGTCACGACCGCGGCTGGCGATGACCTACCGAAGAGGTTCATGCCGCCGCCGGCCCGCCAGCACAGAGGAGCGTTTAGAACTCCGCATTCCCTGGTGTGCGTGGGAACGGGATGACGTCGCGGATGTTGGCCATGCCCGTGGTGAACTGGACGATGCGTTCCAGTCCCAGGCCGAAGCCGGCATGCGGCACGGTGCCGAACTTTCGCAGGTCGAGGTACCACCAATAATCTTGCGGATCAAGGTCCTGCTCCTTCATGCGGCTTTCGAGCACGTCGAGTCGGTGCTCGCGCTGGGAGCCGCCGATGATTTCGCCCACCTTGGGAACCAGCACGTCCATGGCGCGAACCGTTTTCCCGTCATCGTTGACGTACATGTAGAACGGTTTGATTGTTGCCGGGTAGTCGAACAGGATCACCGGCTTTTTGAAGACTTGTTCGGTGAGATACCGCTCGTGTTCCGCCTGCAGGTCGGCCCCCCAGTGCGGCTCGTATTCAAACTTGTGATCTGCCTTTTCCAAGAGCTCAATCGCCTCGGTGTAGGGAAGCCGTTCGAACTGGCTCTCCGCGATCGAAGTCAGCGTAGCGAGCACGGTGTCGTCGATGCGATCGTTGAAGAACTGCATGTCTTCCGCACATCGTTCCATTACATCGCGGAAGATCCGTTTGATCATTCCCTCGGCCAGATCCATGTTCTCCGGCAGCTCGGCGAAGGCAACCTCGGGTTCGACCATCCAGAACTCGGCCAGGTGGCGCGAGGTGTTGGAATTTTCGGCACGGAATGTGGGGCCAAAGGTGTACGCCTTGCCCAGGGCCGTGGCATAAATCTCGGCTTCCAGCTGACCGCTCACGGTGAGATAGGCAGGGCGATCGAAAAAGTCGAACTTGTAATTGAGCTCGGTCTCTTTCTTGGCCAGCATGTCGAGGTCGAGTGTGGTGACCTTGAACATCTCGCCGGCCCCTTCGCAATCGCTGGCGGTGATGATCGGCGTGTGGACGTAGAGGAAGTCCTGCTCCTGGAAATAATCGTGGATCGAGCGGCAGATGCAATTGCGTACGCGAGCCACGGCGCCAAAGGTATTGCTGCGAGGTCGTAGATGGGCCCACTCGCGCAGCTTCTCGAAGGAGTGTCGCTTCTTTTGTAGCGGATACTCTTCCGGATCGGCCCAACCGTAGACTTCCAGCTCGGCGGCTTGTACCTCCGTGTTCTGGCCTTTGCCACCGGACTCCTTGATCGTGCCATTGACGCGAACGCTACAGCCAGGCGAGAGCTTGCGAATCTCATCTTCGTAATTGCCCAGATCGGCATCGCAGATGACCTGGATGTTGGCCATGCAGGATCCGTCGTTCAGTTCGACGAAGCTGAAGCCCGCCTTGCTGTCGCGGCGGGTACGAACCCAACCTTGCAGACAGACGGCGCGACCGATGGCTTCGGCCTGTCGTGCGCCGGCTACCGAGCACTTTTCAAAGTTGTCGCTTGCCATGGCTGTTCCCTTCCGTGAAGCCAGTCTCGAAGTCTGTAGGGCTGCGTTCTTACGCCTCGCTGCTTGCTACCGGTGGTGCCTTCTTACGCATCATGAATCCGGCAGCGACCAGAATTAGGTAGACGATCAGTACACAGAGAACGACGGTACCGGTCGCGTTCTTGCCCTTGGTGATCTTGTCAAACAGGGCAACACCAGCGGCACCCGTTGCACCAACCGTGGAGATGGCCATGAGCACGTTCCAGACCAGCATCTTGGTGCCGGTTGGTTTCTCTTTGCCCATCAAGGAGTGGCTGTTCATCATCAGGAAGAACGTGATGTAGGCGATCGGCAGGAGCATCATGCCGAAGCTCGATGTCAGAATCGCCAGCCACATCTTCGCCGGACCGTCCCAGATAAGTGGCCAGGCGGCACCGGCAATGCCGGCGATCAGGCAACCCATCACGAACGGGCCACCCTTATCCGGCTTGCCCATCGCTTCGCAGAAGACGAACCCGTTGATCAGCATCAGAATAATGATGGTGGAGAAGCCCATGCCGAACACGCCGAGTCCGAAGACGTATTGGGCCGTCTTATCGCCAATCAGCGGAGCGAGAGCCTTGGAGAGGGCGAACGACTTCCGCTTTACCAACGAAGAGGCGACTCGCTTCTCGGCCTCTGGCAGGGCGGCCATCTTCTTCCACAGGGCGAGTTTTTCGTCTTCGCTCATATCTTTGACATAGTCGGCGTACTTGGCGTTCGCCTCGGGTTGGACTCGAGCGAGCAGGTTGTCCTTTGCTCCGCCGAAGGTGGCGCTTTCGGCGAAGGCCTTCGCATCGGTCCCCAAGAACTCCGGCTCGGCCGTGGCATGGAAGGCCTGTTGAGCGGCGATCACGACGCAGGTGGTGACCAGCACGTAAGGGATCGCCATGCCGGTGCCGAGGTCGAAGCGAGCCAGTCCGCGGAACGTCTTGTCCCAACCGCGATGCAGCATCGCGTAGGGCATCAGGAACGTCATGTTGATACCGACGGCCGTGGCGATGGCCCCGATCATGATTGCCCGCTGCGACGTCACCACCTTGGAGGTCCAGAATTCTTGAGCGTCGGCCGACATCTGCGGCATCAACTCGGCCACCTTTCCGGTCGGACCGCTAAAGGCGCTGAGGTCAGGGATGAAACCGGAAAGGATCGAGCCCCATTGCAACTGGCCGTCGATTGTGAGGTAGACCACGACCCCGAAGAAGCAGAGCACGATCATGCCGACCAGGGCTTTGAGAATGACATCAAAGACTTTGGCTGAAACGCCTTGTTTGCGATTGAGCGTGACGATGATGCTCGTGGCGATCAAGATCACGAGCGAGATTAGAAGCTTGGCACTCGTGCTACCATCGTTCCCCTCGCTCGCGAAGCTTTCGGTCACGCCTGAAACCATGCCGGGGGCAAGGTTGGTCTCAAGTGCTTCGAAGCAAAGACTGAACTGCGGCATGCACCAAATCATGTTGGCCATGGCCGTGGCAACCAGCCAACCCCAACCGAGCGCCGGATTGACGTGCTGGTTGATCGCGTTGAACGGACGTTGTCCGGTTGACAGCGTGACGTAGCTGATCGCTGAGAGCATCACCACGCCCATCACGATCGCCAGGAATTGAACCCACAGTAGCGAGGTGCCGCCCAGGATGCCGAGAAAGAGTGCTCCGGCTAAGGATCCGCCACCGAGCGTGATCGCGCTCTGCAGCCAGCCTGGCCCTGATAGCTTCACAAACGCACGGAGGGTCGCCCCGGTACCTTTGGCTTGGGCATCGGCCAGTAGTTGACGAGCCTGCTCACTCTTGCCTTGCTGGTCGCTCATCCTAACTCCCTAGATGGATTTCGTTCGGTTTGGAGAGCCTGCACTCGCGGAACAGTCGCAAGGCAGGGAGAGGTTTGGCGGTTACATTCCCTTGGCCGCCAAATAGCGTTCGGCGTCGAGGGCCGCCATGCAGCCGGTACCAGCCGCAGTGATCGCTTGCCGATAGTAATCGTCGGCCACGTCGCCGGCCGCGAACACGCCTTCGACGCTGGTGTAAGTTCGCTGCGGCGTCGTCCAGATGAGATAGCCTTTGTCGTTCATCTCCAGCTTGTCTTTCAGGAAGGCCGTGTTGGGCGTGTGCCCGATTGCCAGGAAGACGCCCGAGGCATCTTGCGTCTTTTCCGAATCGTCAACGGTACTTTGCAGACGAACTCCGGTCACGCCCTTCTCGTCGTCGCCGAGCACCTCCGTCATGGTGTGGTTCCAGACGATTTCGATCTTCTCGTTGTCGATGGCGCGTTGGGCCATGATCTTCGAGGCTCGCAATTCGTCACGTCGGTGAATGAGGTAGACGGTCGAAGCGAACTTGCTCAGGTAGTCGGCTTCTTCCACCGCCGAGTCACCACCGCCGACCACGATCAACGGTTTGTTGCGGAAGCGGGGAAGGGCCCCGTCGCAGACCGCACACGCACTTACACCGCGGTTCTTGTACGCTTCTTCGGAAGGAAGACCCAAGTAGTTTGCCCGCGCTCCGGTGGCGATGATGACGGTGTGGGCTTCGGTGACTTCACCACTGGAGGCGGTAAGCTTGAAGGGCCGCACATCAAAATCGACATCGACGATGTCGTCGGTTACCACACGGGTGCCGAAATTGGTCGCCTGTTGTCGCATCAGCTCCATCAGCTCAGGCCCGCTCACGCCCTGCTTCTCGTGCGGGGCCATGACGATGCGGCGATCTTTGTCGATCGAATCGTCGAGATACGATTCCATGTTTCCGCTGGGAAATCCGGGGAAATTTTCGACTTCCGTGGTCAGCGCCAGTTGGCCTAGCGGCAGCGTGCCGTCGAGGCGGTTCTGTTCCGTGACGGCTCCTTCAAATACCAGCGGCTGTAGCGAGGCACGCGAGGCGTAAATAGCGGATGTCCAACCGGATGGTCCACTTCCAATGATGACAACTTTCTCAGCCACGGTTCGCAGGGCCTCCTGTCACAAGCTGGTTGATGCGGGGCTCAGTCGCCACGGCGGCCAATGAGCCGACCGACGGACAGAATGAGCGAATAATAGAAGCGGGTATTATAGAGGACTGAAATTTATCGTCTACGGTCGCGGTTGTGAGATTCGCAGCCCTTTTTTATCGTGGTCAGGAGTCTCGAACGTCAGCTTGCTGGCAAAGCTCCTGCGTACCTGTCGCCTCGGACACGGGGCTCCTCAGAAAATACCACGGCTCAGGCGGACGTATACCCCATGGTCACATTGCTCATCGCGATCGGTGCATTTGTCGGATACATCGTCGCCTACCATACCTATGGCCGCTGGCTGGCCAAGCGGATCTTCCAGCTCGACCCGGAGGCCGTCGTGCCGAGCGAGCAGCTGCGGGACGATGTCGATTTCGTCCCGACTAAGAAGGAAGTCATCTTCGGGCACCACTTCACGAGCATTGCCGGCACGGGACCCATCGTCGGACCGGCCATCGCCGTCTTCTGGGGCTGGTTGCCGGCCCTGTTGTGGGTGCTGTTGGGATCGATCTTCATCGGAGCGGTTCACGACTTTGGAAGCTTGGTTGTCAGCCTGCGAAATCGAGGGCAGACCGTCGGCGAGGTGGCCGGACGATTGATCGCGCCGCGAGCCAAGGTGCTGTTCCTGTTGGTGCTGTTCCTGGCGCTCACGATTGTACTGGCCATCTTTGGCCTGGTGATTGCCTCAATTTTCAAGTTGTACCCTGAGTCGGTGTTGTCGGTTTGGATCGAAATTCCGATCGCCGTGCTGATCGGGTTTTGGGTTTATCGCCGCGGTGGCGGATTGTTGGTGCCCTCGATTCTTGCTCTGGGACTGATGTACCTGGCGATCTACGTCGGCGCGTACTACTTTCCGATTCGACTGCCCGAGGGGTTGGGAAATCCCGTCGTCGTTTGGACCTTCATTCTGTTGATCTACTGTTTTGTCGCTTCCGTGTTGCCGGTTTGGGTTCTGTTACAGCCGCGCGACTACATCAATAGCCATCAGCTGGTGCTGGCGTTAGGGCTATTACTTGTTGGGCTGTTCGTGGCAGGTTGGACCGGAGAGGCCGATCTCGTGGCCAGCGCGCCCGAGGTCGTGAGTCAATCTTCCTTGGCGGAGTTTGGGGCTCCGCCGATCTGGCCCTTCTTGTTCATCACGATCGCCTGCGGTGCGATCAGTGGGTTTCATTGCCTGGTGGCCAGCGGCACGAGCAGCAAGCAGGTCGCCAACGAACGGGACGCCCAATACGTGGGCTACGGCGCGATGCTTCTCGAAGGAGGCCTGGCTGTCGTCGTAATTCTCGCCTGTTGTGCCGGCGTAGGCATGGGCAAGTTTGAATCGCAGCCCAATGAAGCCGGGATTTCTACTTGGGTTCCCGTTGCGGCAGCCAATGGTGAACCGCTCGTCGGTCGGGCAGCCTGGGATGCTCGCTACGATACGAGCAAGAGTTGGAGCGGGTTTGGTCTGGGGGCGAAGGTCGGTGCCTTTGTCGAAGGTGGGGCTAACTTCCTGACTTCCATTGGGATCAGCCTCAAATTCGCGATTGCCATCGTGGCCGTTCTGGTGGCCAGTTTCGCGGCCACGACGCTCGACACGGCGACTCGTCTACAGCGATACGTCATTCAGGAGCTGGCCAGTACGTTTCGCGTTACGCTGCTGACGAACAAGTACGCGGCCACGGCATTGGCGGTGGTGCTGGGCGGGGCGGTGGCGATGCTGCCCGGGGCCAAAGG
>CAYLRE010000041.1:0-22938 GCA_964385715.1 uncultured Planctomycetaceae bacterium | reverse complement strand
GTAGTTCAGGATCAGCAGCTTCGGCCTCGGGAAGATCTCGACGAAGACGCGCTCAACAAGCTCAGCCGCGAAGCCCAGCTTTACTTGCAGCCGGCCGAGATGCAGGCGATTGCCGCCTACTATCGCGAGTTGGGCCGCGACCCGACCGACGTGGAACTCGAGACGCTGGCCCAGACCTGGAGCGAGCATTGCAGCCACAAGACGCTGGCCGGGCGAATCGCCTACGAAGGTCCGCTATCGGCCGGTAGCGAGACGGGTTCTCGCCATTTCGAGAACATGCTCAAGGAGACGATCTTCGCCGCCACGCAACAACTTCGTCGCGACTGGGGCGATAAGGATTGGTGCGTGAGCGTGTTCGAGGACAACGCCGGCATCGTCCGATTCGACGACGACAACAACATTGTCTTCAAGGTCGAGACGCACAATCATCCTTCGGCCATCGAACCTTATGGTGGTGCCAACACCGGTATCGGAGGCGTGATTCGCGACCCGATGGGAACCGGTTTGGGAGCCAAGCCGGTCGCCAATAGCGACGTCTTCTGTTTCGCCCCGCCCAATACGCCGGCCGATAGCCTGCCGCCGGGCGTGCTGCACCCGCGTCGCGTGATGCGTGGTGTGGTCTCCGGTGTGCGTGACTATGGCAACCGCATGGGCATTCCCACAGTCAACGGTGCCGTCTACTTCGACGAACGCTATCTCGGCAATCCGTTGGTCTACTGCGGTAACGTCGGCATCATTCCCCGTGACAAATCGCGAGGCGAACCGCAGCCCGGTGACTACATCGTGGCCATGGGCGGACGAACCGGCCGCGATGGTATTCACGGTGCGACCTTTAGCTCTGTGGAACTAACGCACGAAAGTGAAACCATCAGCGGTTCGGCCGTACAGATCGGAAACGCGATTACCGAAAAGATGGTGCTCGACGTGATCATGGAAGCTCGCGATCGCGGACTCTACAGCGCGATCACCGATTGCGGTGCCGGTGGTTTCTCCAGTGCCGTCGGTGAGATGGGCGAGAAGATCGGAGCCGAAGTATGGCTCGAAAAGGCGCCGGTGAAATACGAAGGTCTTTCCTACACCGAGATCTGGATCTCCGAAGCGCAGGAGCGGATGGTCCTTTCTGTGCCGGAAGATCAGTGGGAAGAACTTTCGGCCCTAGCCGCCAGTGAAGGGGTCGAAGCGACCATCATTGGCAAGTTCGTTCCGACCGGCCGGTTACAGCTTAAGTACGACGAACAGGAAGTTGCCGACCTGACGATGAAGTTCTTGCACGACGGGCGCCCGCCTGTGATTCGCAAGGCGGTTTACCATCCGCCGGCCGAAAGCTCACTCGGTACGAGTCTTTCGCGCGAAGAGTCAGAGAAGTCGCTGCTCGACATTCTCGGCTCCTGGAACGTGGCCAGTAAGCATTGGATCATTCGTCAGTACGATCACGAAGTGCAAGGCGGTAGCGTGATTAAGCCGCTGGTCGGCGTGGCCAACGACGGTCCCGGTGACGCCGCCGTGGTGCGACCGACGCTCTCCTCGCGACGTGGCGTGGTGATTTCCTGCGGCATGAACCCGCACTACGCGGCATTCGATACCTACCACATGGCGGCAAGTGCCATCGACGAAGCGATGCGCAACTGTGTTGCCGTGGGTGCCGACCCGAGTCAGATCGCGATCCTCGACAACTTCTGTTGGGGCGATTGCGAAAAGGCCGAAACGCTCGGCTCGCTGGTTCGCGCGGCCTTGGCTTGCTACGACCTGGCGATCGGTCTGGAGTCGCCGTTCATCAGCGGCAAGGACAGCCTGAACAACGAGTTCAGCTATATCGACGATGCCGGCGAGAAGCAGACCATTGCCATTCCTTCCACGCTGTTGATCAGTGCCATGGGTCAGGTGGCCGACGTGGCGACCTGCGTGACGATGGATCTCAAGCAAGCAGGCAACGTGCTCTATCAAGTTGGGCGGACGCACGACGAGCTGGGTGGATCGCACCTGGCGTTGGTCCGCGATCTTGACGGCGGCAACGTGCCCAAGGTCGACGTCCCGCTCGCCAAGCAGACGTTCGCCGCGGTACATCAGGCGATTAGTGGTGGTCTGGTGCGAGCCTGTCACGACCTGAGCGAAGGTGGTCTGGCGACCGCCCTGGCGGAGATGGCCTTCGCCGGCGAGCTGGGTGCCACGATCGACTTGAGTGGCGTTCCTGCGGCGGATGACGCAAGTGATGCGACGACGCAGCTGTTTAGCGAATCGAACACCCGCTTCGTTTGTGAGGTTCCGGCCGAGCACGCGGCGGCCTTTGAGGCGGCCTTGGACGGAGTGCCGTTTGGCAAAATCGGCGAGGTCACCGACGGCAATCAGTTGTCGGTCCAAGCGGCCGATGGTCAGACCGCACTCGAACTCGATCTGGGAACCATGAAACAGGCCTGGCAATCACCGCTCGATTTGTAAGGCGGAAATACTAACCCGAAGCGTAAGCGAGGGACACGACAGAAGACGCATGCCTGCACAAAGTTTGGCACGCCACCGGAACCCAACTTCGACAACGAAATACATAACGACCCATGGCGACACCCAAAGCACTTATCCTGCGTGCCCCTGGCACGAACTGCGACATCGAAACCGCCTTCGCGTTTGAGACCGCTGGCGCAACGGCCGAGCGCGTCCACATTGGCCGCGTTCTGGAAAACGCCGATCTCTTGAACGACTACCAGATCCTTTGCATCCCGGGTGGTTTTAGCTACGGGGATGATGTCGCCGCCGGTCGGATTCTCGGCAACCAGATTCAGCACCATTTGGCTGATCGGCTGAATCAGTTTCGTGACGACGGAAAACTGATCCTCGGCATCTGCAACGGCTTTCAGGTGTTGATCAAGTCCGGCATGCTGATTGACGAAACCGATGGCCCGGCCGCCACGCTGACCTGGAACGACTCCGGTCAGTTTGAAGATCGTTGGGTGCGGCTCGGTGTGAGTGGTGATCTCTCGGTCTTCCTGCGCGGCATCGATGAAATGTATCTGCCTGTCGCGCACGCTGAAGGCAAGTTCGTGGCCCGTGATGAGGCAACTCTTTCGGCCCTCGATGCTGGTGGCCAGTTGCCCCTCCGTTATCTCAATCTCGATGGAGCCGCGGCCAACGGCACGGCGGTCCCCTTCCCCGACAACCCCAACGGTTCGCAGTTGGGTGCCGCGGCGATGAGTGATTCGACCGGTCGTGTGCTGGGGCTAATGCCCCATCCGGAGCGGTACGTTGATCGCGTTCAGCATCCCCGCTGGACTCGTGGCGAAGGGGGCGAGGTCGGCGATGGTCTGGCCATGTTCGTCAACGCCGTCTCCTACTTCGGCTAGAGACGGGCTGTGGGCAGCTCTTTCGTGGCTGTCGACGGACGTCGATCGCGGTCGCAGGGCCCCGTGTGGCGATCGCTCGACTGGGGCGTCCCCATTGGCAATCTGTTCACGATTCTTAACAACTGGCGGTCTGAGCCAGTCTCCTGGCCCTACAGCGGTCGGCCAAGGTGTCTGCCCGTTGCGGTTTTTGCTCACCGGGACTACCATATTTCTAACACTGTAAATATAGGGAAGGCGGGCAATTAAGTATGTCCGGTCTTCCTTTTTTGGGGCAGAACGTCAACCCAGGGCAAGCCGATTGCGCCCGGCGCACTGAAGGAGTTTTTGCATGAGATTCGCCAGCCGACCCCTCCGCATCTTTGTTGTTCTAATGCTGACGATGGTCATGTCGGTCGATATGGCCTTGGCCTGTCGCCGCGTGCGAGTGCGACGCTGTCGACCGCGTCCATGTTGCCGATGCGTTTGTGTCTGTCCGCCTGTCTCTTGTTGTGCTGAAGGTACCGCCCAGGCGGCGCCTGCTCCCTGCGAGAAGGGCGACTCGGTCGTGGTCGAAGAAGCTCCGGCCGACGTGATCGTGCCCCCCGCGGTTGTTCAAGAAGAGACGGTTGAAGAGGCTCCGGTAGAAGAGAAGGTTTCGCCAGACGCCCCGCCCGCTTCCGTGGCTGGCCCTGTCGAAGAAGCGGTTGAAGAGACCGTTGAAGCGGCACCGGTCGTCGAAGAAGAGACCGTGGTAGAACAGCCCGCGCCGGCGGAAGAGGCGGTCGTGGTGGATGAACCAGCCGCCAAGCAGCCCGCCGCGGAAGTGCCAGCGCAGTTTGAAGAACAACCGAGCGATCAACCGGTCGCGCCCGAGCAGCCCGTTGTCGAAGAGGAAACTTCTGTAGAGGAATCTCCTGTCGTCGAGGAAGCCCCGGCAGAAGAAACCGCGGTCGAAGAGACGGTTGAAGAGCCGGTTGAAGAAACGGTCGAGAAAACCGTTGAAGACGTGATCAACGAACTCGAAGTGGACGATCTTCTTGACGAAGGCGAAGCGGACGACGATCTCGATCTTGAAGCCGACGACGACGCGGTCGAAGACGACGTTGAGCTGGACGCCGCGGAAGAGGAAGCGGAAGAAGAAACTCTCGAAGAAGATGCGTTAGAAGAGGATGCGCTTGAAGAGGACGCTGAAACCGTCGACCTGTCGGATGACGCGACGGAGGAAGACGCTACAGACGCCGAAGCTGACGACGGCGAGACCAGCATTCTCGACGATATTCTCGCCGGGGAGGAAGCAGAAGATGCCGCCGATGAAGATGTAGTTGATGAAGAGGCAGTCGACGTCGTCGAGGATGAAGTCGACCTTGAGGATGACGGTCTGGAAGACGAGACGTTGGAAGAAGACGGTCTCGACGAAGAGGCCGACGTCTTGGATGAGGACGCACTAGAAGAAGATGACGCCCTCGATGTCGAGGAAGACGCCGCCGATGAAGAAGTAGCCGACGAAGCCGACCTTGAAGAGGATGTCGAGGACGATCTGCTCGATGAAGACGGGGAACTTGAAGAGGACGGGGACCTCGATGAGGATCTCGATCTGGAAGAGGACGCCGATCTGGAAGAGGACATCGTTGACGAGGCCGATGACGAGTTGCTCGAAGAGGATGGTGACCTGGACGACGATGACCTCGATGGCGACGATGATGAACTGGACGGCGACGAAGACCTCGATGGTGACGATGATCTTCTCGAAGAAGATGACGAGGACGCCGACGACATTCTTGACGACAGCGATGAGGAAGACGGCGACGAGGAAGAAGATGACTCGCTCTTCGAGGACGATGACGATGACGATCTGGCCGCCCGCAGTCGGGGCAAGGATCGACCGTCCAAGACTCAAGGGGCGAAGATTCGTCGGGCTGGTTTTGAATCGACTTCGAAGCAGGACACGGTGCGTGTCTGGACGGACGACACCGGCGAGTATCAGATTCGTGGGCGACTCGTGGAGGTCCGCCGCGATCGCATCGTGATCTTGAAAGAGAACGGTCGCAATACCACGGTTCCGATGCGACGCTTGAGTCAGCAGGACGTCGACTTCGTGGAGAACTATGGGCATCGTCAGGCGACGCACGAACAGCCGGCCGCCACGCGTCGTTAAGTCGAACTCGCGCCGGATTCGTGACGCTGAAGGAGAGCAAGAGCCAGCGCTGACGGTGTCTGCGTAGGGGTCTTGCGCCCTTGCCCAGTTTCTGTTGTTTGCTACCGCTGGCGCACGCTAGTGCTGCTAGTGCAGTTGTGCCTGGGCCGGTCGTTAAAAATGTGCCCAGGGTGCTCACTCCCGCTGGGGAGTGTCAACGCCACCGCACATCCTTTTGACGCCTCCAAATCGGCCCCCAGAGCCTTAAATAGACGGCACTTTGCGGTATTTCCGGCATCGTGGCAAATTCACGGTGCCTGAGCCCACCCGTCATTGAGGGGTCGCCGAGGCGATGGTGGTTCGCCACGTGCCGTAGACGAGCGGAGGGTCGAGCGGTACCATTCTGACACCTGGCAAATCGGCCAGGTCCCGCCTCTCGGGTCCCTGACGTGGCCCTTCCTTGCCCGCTGGCACAAAAGCAGGAAATAGTTCATTGTCGACCACCTCCTTTCGACCCGATGCCGATCCCTCCTCGGACGATAACGAGTTGGGTGTTTCGATCGCTGCCGACGCCGATATGGAAGTTCCCGCGCAACCGGTGAACGATCATTACGATGAAGACGGCATTGCCAAGCTGGCCGGCTTTTTTGATTTCTCGATCATGCTCACGGCGATCGTGGCTCCGTTCCTAGCCTTTGCCGGCGCGGTCTACTATTGCCTGACGGTCAACTGGGTCACCTGGCCTTTCTTGGTGATGTTGGTCGTGGCTTGGATGATTTCCGGCATGGGAATCACGATCGGTTTCCATCGCCTATTGACGCATGCTTCCTTTGAGACCTACCGCCCCATTCGGGCATTGTTCATGTTCTTCGGTGCGTTATCGGTCGAAGGTTCGCCGCTGGTGTGGTGTGCCGTTCATCGACGACACCATGCCCTTTCGGATCATCCTGGCGATCCGCACTCGCCGCATCTGCATGGCGACGGGCTATGGGGCAAGATCAAAGGTTTTTGGTATGGCCACTGCGGCTGGCTGCTGACGCACGCCTGGTCGAGCCCCGACATGAAGCGCTATGTGCCCGACTTGCTGCAGGAACGCTTGTTGGTATTCGTCGATCGCATGTATTACCTATGGGTGTTGATGAGCCTGGCGATTCCTGGCGTGATTGGTTACTTCATCACCGGCGGTTGGGACGGCGCCTTGATGGGCGTCGTGTGGGGTGGATTGGTCCGCATCTTCTTGGGCCACCATATCACCTGGTCGATCAATTCGATTTGCCACATCTTTGGACAGCGGCAGTATCAAACGGCCGATCGCTCGACCAACAACATGCTCTGCGCCCTGCTTGGTTTTGGCGAAGGCTGGCACAACAATCACCACGCCTTCCCAACGTCGGCTCGCCACGGTCTTTCTTGGTGGCAATTCGACACCAGCTGGCTCGTCATCCTGACGATGAAGAAGCTCGGCCTGGCCTGGAATGTGAAGGTGCCGTCCGATCGCGCTAAAGAGTCGCGTCGCATTACGCGATAGCGGCGGGCGTTGGCCATCTTTGTCTGCCGTCTTTGCTCGGCGGGTTGGACTCTCACGGCAATGCTCTGAATGTCCATGCGGATGGCGGCAGGAGATGCCCCATAAACGCCGTAAATGGGCCGTAGGACTGTCTTTTGGTCCGCTAGGCCGGTATCATAAACGGCAGCGAGGAGAGGCCTTCTGGCGGCCTTTCAGCGGACCTCAGTGCTCCATT
Source organism: uncultured Planctomycetaceae bacterium (assembly GCA_964385715.1). GTDB lineage: Bacteria > Planctomycetota > Planctomycetia > Pirellulales > UBA7805 > MB-PLM-2. The sequence goes on along the minus strand of CAYLRE010000041.1, from coordinate 15,751 downwards.
GGAACCCTGCTCTTGGTCAGATCTTGGTCGTGGCGTTGCGGTGGATTGATGGCACGCCCTGCGAGTCGGCACGGGAACTGGGAGCGGTAAGGCAACAGAGAACGGCATCATGGCGACTGAGATGCAAAATCTCGTTGGGGAACTCGAAGCCAACATATGTCGGGTTGTGTTGGGCAAATCCGAGGTCGTTCGCCTCTGCACGGTCGCCCTGTTGGCCGGCGAACACGTCCTTCTGGAGGATGTGCCAGGCGTTGGCAAGACCCTGATCGGCAAGGCCTTGGCCAAGAGCGTCAGTGGCGATTTCTGCCGCATTCAATTCACGCCCGACTTGCTTCCTAGCGATATCACGGGCAGTACCGTCTACAAAGCCGGTTCGGACGAATTCACCTACATGCCAGGTCCGGTGTTTGCCAACATTATCCTGGCTGACGAAATCAATCGTACCACCCCGCGAACGCAGAGTGCCTTGCTCGAAGCGATGAGCGACGGGCAAGTTTCGGTCGACGGCAAGACGCACGCGCTTCCGCAGCCTTTCATGGTGATTGCCACGCAGAACCCATTCGAGTTCGAAGGGACGTATCCGCTACCGGAGAGTCAGCTCGATCGTTTCCTGATGCGAATCGCGGTTGGCTATCCGAGTCGTGAAGACGAGTTACAGGTACTCACGAGTCATCGGGTTGGCGAGCCGGTCGACGAACTTAAGCCGGTGCTCAGCGGCGAAGACATCGTGGCACTTCAGGAGTCGGTGCGACAGATCCGTGTCGACGAGGCGATCCACGAGTACCTTCTCGACCTGATCGAAGCGACGCGCACCAGTGACGAATTGCAGGTGGGCGCTAGTACCCGAGCGGCGTTGTGTCTCTATCGAGCTAGTCAGGCCCTGGCCATGGTCGAAGGCCGCGACTTCGTGGTGCCGGACGATGTGAAGCGGCTCGCGATCCCGGTGCTCTCGCATCGCGTACTGGCGCGGGGTTATCTCAACGGTTCGCAACGCGAAGCGATCGAGGCGATTATCGAACGTCTCGTTGACGATGTGGCCATTCCTAGGTGATCGTTGCCAAGCGTCCGCTCATGGCTCGCAAGCACACAACTCGAATCTGTCGCGAAGGGTACTATTACCTGTTCGTGCTGGGATTTGTGATTAGCGGGGCCATTCTCCGCGAAATCAATTTGCTGTTGGCCCTGGCCGGCATGATGACGGGCCCCTTGCTGCTGAATTGGCGGATGGCGGTCGATGCCTTGCGGGGTGTGTCGGTGCGTCGGCGACTGCCGCAGCGAGTCGGTGCAGGCGATCCGTTTGTGGTCGATCTGCTCTTGGAAAAGAAGCCGAGTCGGTCGTCGTTGTTGCGTTTGCCCTGCTGGGCTCTCGTCGTTGAAGATGCGGTGGCGAAAGATTCGATTGCAGAAGAACAGGCGACGCATCGTCGTGAACGAAAATACCCGCGGGCGATCGCCTGGCGAATTGCCTGTGGCGAGCAGCAGCGGATCAGCTATCGCGGTCGTATCTGGCGGCGCGGTCGATACACGTTGGGCCCCTTGCGACTGAGCACGCGATTTCCGATTGGTCTGATTCGTCGCACCATGATCGATCGCCAGGCGGCGTCTCTGACAGTCCTTCCTCGGCTGGGCCGCCTGAGTGAAGCCTGGTATCGCCTTTATCAGAAGGCGACCGGCGATAGCCGATCTCGGTCGCAGAGACAGGTGGTTCGCGAAGGAGAGTTTCACGGGCTGCGCGACTGGCGGCACGGCGACGTGCGTCGCTGGATTCATTGGCGCACTACGGCCCGCCGCGGAACGCCGGTAGTTCGGCAGTTTGAACGACGAGAAACGCAAGAGTTTGCTCTGCTGGTCGATTTGGCTCCTGCCGATCTGTCGCGAGCGTCGGAGGATGACGCGCTGGAGAAGGCGATCAGCTTCGCGGCTACGATCGTGGCCGATGTCTGCCGTCGGGCGGAAGGGCAGTTTGCGTTGTCCGTAGGGGGAGCGGATCTGGCTGTTATCCAGGGTGCCGCCTCGGCTCGGATGTCAGAGAGGATGCTGGAGACGCTCGCCGTTGCAGAGCCAGGCGTCAGCGATGGCCTTGAGGCTCTATTGGTCGACGGGACCAAGAACATCAAACCGGGTACCTCGATCGTGTTGATCACGACGCGGGCAAATGGGCCGTCGGATGAAGAACTAGCAGCAATACTGTCGGGTGATGCGAGGCAGCGAGAGATACTGCCGCGGCTACGGGTCTTAAACGTGCACGATGAGGAGATCGATTCATTCTTCTATTCGCCGGATGAAGAGCCAGGATCCAAGTCCCAGTCGACTGGCGGCGGTGCGACTGATGGCCGCGCGACTGGCGGCAGCTCCACCAATAGCAACGGACGAAAGAATCAAGAGTCTGCCGCAGCGGCCACGAACAACGGCTCTAGCTAGACGTAAGAGACTGTCATGACGCTTGAACGAGTACTGCAGATCAGTGTGGCGGCATTGGCTGCGATGGGCACGCTGCTGTTCGGCATTGGCCAGCAGAGCGTCCTGCTGCCCGTATTATCGGCGACCGCTGCGGTGCTGAGTTTCTACGTCACCGATATCGCGGGTTGGGTTCGACTTAATCGCAGCGTGGCCAATGTGGCCGCCCTGGGGGCGGTGGTGATCGCGTTGGCCGACTTTGTGAATTTTGATCGCGGAAATCAGCTGCTCGCGCTTGGCAATCTGTTGGTGTATCTGCAGGCTATTTTATTGTTTCAGCAGAAAGACGAACGCATCTACTGGCAGCTCTTGATGCTGAGCCTATTGCAGGTGATGGTTGCCACGGCGTTGAACTTTGGCCTACTGTTTGGCGTGTTGCTGATCATCTACATGCTGCTCGTGCTGTTTGCCCTTTCGCTGTTCCTGTTGTTGCGCGAGGCGTCACTTGCCGCAGGAGACGACTCGGGGCACGGGACAGCACGCGGTGTAGCGAGAAATCGCAGACAAGCGCCTCAGTTTGAGTCGTTGGCCGATCGTGGAGAGATTCCCGTGCGGCGGTTGCTCTCCGCGATTGGTGCGAGCGCCGCTTGTCAGGGCGTGTTAACGCTCTGTTTGACCGTGGTGCTGTTCGTGATTGTACCGCGGACCGGTTATGACCATCTGGTGGCGAGTGGACGGGGCGTGCAGCGGATGGTCGGTTTTTCGGAATCGGTCGAACTTGGCAAGCTAGGTCGTGCCTATCAAAGCACCGATGTGGTGATGACGGTGCAGTTCGAGGATGTTCGCAAGCGGCCTTTGACGATGCATGAACCACCCCTGTTTCGTGGTGCGGTACTCGACACCTACAAGAGTCGTTTGGTCACATCGCAACTACGAAGCGGTTGGAGCCTGGATTCAAGAATTGGCCGCGGTCACCGTTCTCGTGGCATTCCCTCCAAAGTTCTGTCGGCGTTTGCGGGCAACGATGCCGTCGTGCAGCAGACGAAGTTGAAGCCGATGCATAACGAGAACGCTGTGTTCTTTATTGCTCCGGTGTACGACATCAAAGGGAACGCGGATATCGAATACGACGTGTCCAAGGAACAGCTGCAAAGACGCAAGGCCTCGAATCGTGAGCTCTCGCTGTCGCTTCCTACCGCGGGCTTTCAGCGAATCGGAGGTCAAGTTTTTCAACGCGATATCAACCCGGCGACGCATGGCGTGGTGATTGCACCGCTTTTGCAGATGCCACGGGTATCGTCCTCCTCGTTCGAAGAAGATGGTGAAGAGCCGAAACCAATCTTTCCGCAACTTCGCGCCGAGGCGGAGCGTCTGCTGGCTGAAATGCCGGACAATCCCAACTCCGCCCAGGCGGATCGGATTCAGCAGGCCCGTGCTTTGGAGAGATATTTTTTGACCGATTCACGCTTTCGCTATTCGTTGGAGGGGCAGAAGCGCGATCGCGATCTCGATCCGGTTGAAGACTTTATCGCCAACACGCCTGTTGGGCATTGCGAGTATTACGCCAGTGCGTTGGCACTAATGTTGCGCAGCCAAAACATTCCGGCGCGAATCGTTATTGGCTTTAAGGGAGGACGCTGGAATTCGTACCTCGACAATTTTCAGGTGGAACAACGCAACGCCCATTCTTGGGTCGAGGTTTACCTCAGGCCCGATCAGATTCCAGCCGACTTGGTCGATCGCGTACCGCCGCAGCAGAGCGTGTGGCGTTACGGAGGCTGGCTGCGGCTCGACCCCACGCCTGGTTCTGGTGGGGCCATGACGGGACAAACCGCCTTGACTCTCATGGATCGGGCTCGCGAACTTGCCGACTACGGTCAGCATCTTTGGACGCAGTACGTGGTCGGACTCGATGCTCGCCGACAGCGAGAAGCGATCTATCGACCGCTGGCAAACTTTGTCGGCAATCTAAAGCATCTGTTCACGGCGGAAATGTGGACAGAAACCGTGCCTGCATTCTTTGCTTCTTTAGGGAAGGCAGAGACCTGGTCGCGGCTGTGGGATCGTTTGCGAACTCCTGGCGGCATGTTCTCCGCCGTGCTCGCGGTGGTGCTCCTGGTTTGGCTCTGGCGACGCTTTGGAAGTCGCTTGCCACGCTTCCGGCGACGACGTCAGGCATCCACCATGGTTACCCGAAATCGCAAGGCCGTGGTTGTGGAGTTCTACGAACGATTTGAGTCGTTGCTGGCCCGCTATGGAATGACGCGATCCGAGAATCAGACCCAGCATGAGTTCGCGGTTACCGTCGGTGGGGAATTTCGAGCCCAGGAATCCCTGCGTCCGCTGGCGAAACTGCCAAGACAGCTGACCGATCTGTTTTACTGTGTCCGCTTCGGGGGGCAGACTCTGGACAAACAACAAGCCGAAGCGGTAGAACAGTACCTCGCTCAGCTGGATCAGACACTGTCGACGCACGACGCCACAAGCGACGGAACCTAGCGAACCGTTCTCAAGTCTTGCGGTGACAGTTCCATGAAGGTGCGACCGGCCCACGGGAACGTGCGTCGCACGCCGGCTCCGAATCGATCACCCTCCTTTTTCGCGCGAAGGTCAACCGCTTTTGCCACGCTCGAAAAGACATTCCCTCCTAAAGACAAGATAGACGCAGGCAACGGATGAAGATCGGCATCGTAGGATATCAAGGTTCTGGCAAGAGCACCCTCTTTGAGTGGCTCACCGAAATCGCGGCCGACCCGTCGCTCTCGCACGTCACGCAGTCGGCGATGGCGACCGTGCCGGAGCCGCGTGTGGCCAAGCTGTGCGAGATTTACGAGCCGAAGAAAATCACGCTTGCGGCGATGCAGCTGTTTGATACGCCGGGCCTCGATCGTAGTCACGAGGGGAACGCCTCGCGGTTGAGTTTGATTCGTGAGGCAGGTTGCCTGGTCCACGTTGTTGATGCCTTTAGCGGTGGCGACGCGATTGAGGAATGCAATTCGCTGGCGGAGGATCTGCTGTTGGCTGACATGGAGATCGTGGCTGGGCGAGTCGAACGTTTGCGTGAATCGGTCAAGAAGCCGCGTCCTACGCGGGCTCAAGAAGAAGCCGAGCTGGCGGCGCTGGAGCCGCTCTTGGCGTCGCTCGAAGCGGGAACGCCGCTCACCGAAATCGAAATGACCGAAGAGCAGCACAAAGCGACCCGTTCATTTCAGCTGCTGACCGAATTGACCCGTATCGTCATTTTCAACGTTGCCGATGACGAGACCGACCCGGAACGCTTTGTCAAAGAAGCCCCTGAAGGCGTTAAAGCGGTGGCGATTCCGATCGGGCTGGCGGTTGAGTTGGCCCGAATGGAAGAGGACGAGCGCGCTGAGATGATGGAGGAGCTCGGGATCGGCGATATCGATCGCGACACGGTGATCCGGAAGATCCTCGACGCTTCCGGTCAGATGCTGTTTTTCACCGCTGGCGACAAGGAAGTGCGAACCTGGATGATTCCTCAGGGGGCGACGGCCGTGGACGCGGCGGACGGCATTCACAGCGACCTGGCACGCGGATTCGTGCGTGCCGAAACGATGACCTGCGACGATCTGTTCCGCCTAGGCAGCGAGCGCGAAGTGAAAGCGGCCAAGTTGATGCGGCAGGAACTCAAGGACTACGTCATTCAGGACGGCGACATCTTGCACATTCTGTCCAACGCGTAGCCGCTGCCCATTGGACGGGTTCGGCTACGATCGCGCGGCGCTGGTGCCCTGCTGGCATTCGATTGAATAAGCCGGTTAACGTCCCGCTGATTCGGCATCCACTTGTGCTATTCAATGAACCTTTGCAGGCGAATTGTCTTGGCCGCGTTGTGGTCCTGGCCGTTTTCGTAGGCGACAGGAATCGAGCGGTCGACGATGAAGAAGGCACGATGGCGGTTGATCTTGCCGGTACCGGTGCCGAGCTCTCGACCAAGCGCGTATCCGTCTTGGTGACCGGGACTGATCGGACCTGGCGTAACCTCGAAGTAACCGATCGTCATCCAGATCGCGTAGACGTTCGACTGAGACGTTACCAAGTTGCCGAGTCGTTGGATCGACTCGTAGGCAAAGTGAGAGTTGCGAGAAGTGCTTCTGTGCAAGTTCTGGTTGGGCTGGGGAGCAAACAGAGGTGTTGCTGAATTCGTTACCGAGCGACGCAACAACGACACGTCGACCGGGGAGCTGGCACCAGGACGGAAGGGAGTATTCACCAGACTCGGTCCGGTTCCGGCTCGGCTGGCGAGGAACTGTCCCCACATGCCCGTTCGGTATCGTCCGGAGTGGCCGACCAATGCCCTTAGCTGGCTTTCCGAGGTCATGGTGTTGAGATTGATACGTCCCGGTTCTCGGTAGTTGGACACCACGTTGTGCGGTGGCGAGAAGCCGGCCGTGTCGTTGAGGGGCGCTGGAATGCCGGCATTGACAAAGTTGGCAAAGTTTAGCTGCGGATCCGTGAACGTTCCGTCCGCGTGCTCTTCGTGAAAAAAGTAGCGAGTCAATTCTGTACTGCGTGGATCAAGGACCGTGTGTGAGTCGACAAACGGAGACGGCACACCGACGAAGTCAAACAGCCTTACCAGCCCTGCGGAGCTGAAGAAGTTCAACAGGTGTCCGAATCGATGACCGGATCCGGCAACCAATGGAGTGCCGTCGTAATCTTGTTGTTCTAGTTCATAGGGTCGCATGAAGGCGTCATACGAATTGACGTTGCCGGCGGTCAGCTGGTTAGAAAATTCGTAGTACAAGCGATCAGGCGAACTAGCCGGTACTTGCATCAAGTCATAGGCTGAAGCGAACGGTCGGTCGTTCCAGGTGATCATCGGGAACGGCTTGGCCGGATCTTGCGGCTCGAAACTCGCACTCGCGGTCGGTCGCAAAGCTGGCAGCGGGCCGTGGCTTCCGCTTTGGTTAATGTTGATGAATCCGAGCTTCTGGTTCAGATCGAAATTGAAAATGTCGGTGGCGGTGCCATTGCGAGTGACTTCGATCGGTTCATTGACATCAAAAATGGCCGGAGCCCAAATGTTGTAGGCGTCGCGATCAAGCTCCGGATCATTGGTGAGATTGTGGTGGTTGCGACCTCTCTGGCGGGTGGCAAACTTGAGTCTGTTTACCGGAGTCGTGTACTCCCCCTCGGCGGCTTCCTTCTGTTCGCCGTTAAAGATGGTCAGGTCGATCGGCATGAAGTCGACCGTGATGTAGGGATTTGTTAGCGCGTTGAATACCTTGAGCGGGTTCGCCAGTCGCTGTAAGAAGACGGTTCGATGGTTGTTAATGTGCCGCGTACCGACGCCCCCGAGGCGACTAATCGGGGTCTCATCGTTACCGGTCGCCGAAGCCGCGTCGCGCGGAGTATCTTGGTAGGGGGAGGTGTACCTAAGCTCGAGCGGATTCGTCGGGTCGAGGGTAGGCGGATCGTAATGATCCATTGCCTGAGCCAGTCGCACGGGATCGTTGCCCGCACCTGTGGTGTCCCAGTAGTCATATTCGGCCGGCAACGGCTCGGACACGTTGAGTCCATTCTTGACACCCAAGATAGGCCAATCGGTCGGATAGTCCGTGCTGGCAATGACGACCAGCGGTGGCAACGTGTTGGGATTGGTAGGGGCGGAAGTGTCCATGGGCGGATTGACCAGATTGCCCGAGGAGTTGTATACCGCGACGCTGTTTCTGGCGAGTTCGATTCGCTGCCCTGTGGGATTGCCGAAGTGCGTGTTTACGCGAGGGCCAACGACAATGTGTTGTCCCGGCGCCGCAAAGATTTCCCCGTTGTGGGTGCCAGAGTTGAAATTTTGGAATGTCATGTACGGATAGTATTTTTCGCCGTCCCGTTCCGTCGGGATCATAGCTGGGGTCGCGCCTAAGGCCGTCGTCGTAAACAAGACCACTCGATCGATCGACATTTTGTCGTTGCTTGCCAGGTCGTCTTTTCCCAGCAAGTTCATCTTATGAGGTTCGATCGACGTCGTGAGTGGTTTTGATTCGAGACGACTTGTCAGTGAGTTGGTCGAAGGATGAGGGTCACTAATCAGCATTCGCCAGACCGGAGAATTGCCCGCCTTATCACTGACCTGGAGTCTGCCGCCGCTGTCGAATAGTTCACGCGAAGGGGTTTCTGCTGGGACGATCACGTCCTCAGGAACAACGGGTTGGCGTACGATACCGTAGCTAAGTGGTTTTGCTACACAAAGCAGTTCGAACAGAGCGAAACCCTCGGGCATACGAACCGGATCGAAGTCGTCGTCATCGGTCATCTGCGTGGCACCGTTCGCCGTCGCTCCTTCGGCCGTGTATTTGTCGCCGTCCGAGTCGGTGTTGGTATCCTTGATCCCCAAGTTATGTCCAGCGACTGCCTCGGTGAGGATCAACGTCGGGGCTTCGCATCCCCACACCACCCGTCGATCGAGAGAGGCATCGACGGTTCCTACTTCTCCGTCGACTTGCCAACCCCCGGCGTCGAACGGTTCGATGTCGAATTCGAAGGGAGTCATGATTCCGTCAGGATCGCGGAAATCGACGGCGTTGACGGCAAATTGCGCGACACGTATGGCGTACAACTCCTTGGCCTCGGCCTCGGTGATCGCCGAGCGGGGAGCAACCGGCGCTATTGGTTCAAACAAGGCACGGTAGCCACTTTCCGGAGCCAAGAGCATCAGCAAAATGTAGAGCTGTTTGGCAAACAGATAGCGGGCATTGGCGTCGTCCGAATTCATAATGCCATCGTTGTTCGCGTCAAACCGAGTCGTGGTAAGGGGGCCGCCTGAATCCGGCGCCAACCCGATTTGCTCAAGCACAGATCCAAGTTCCGACGAATAGACATATCCTTCGTTTTCCGGATAAGTGCCCGTATCAGCGTCCTCCGGTTCGTCGACGATGCCTTGGCCGCCCAATACGGAACTGTCGTCGCGTCCGTTGCCGAATAGGCGGTTGACGTTCATCGGGCGGCCAGCGAGCAACTCGAACGACAGAGCGCGGCCCCAGCGCGCGAGCCTTGTCGGATCGGCCGTGTCGGGCTCGCCTTTGAGCAGGGTGTGTACTCGGGTTTCAACCGTAGCAAGTGCATTGGCACACGCCGCCGCATCTGCCGTATGGGGATCGACGCTCTGTTCGTTGAGGATGTAGTCCCAGGCCATCTTGGCACGGACCAGGTCGGTGATGTGGTGCGAATGGCGACCAGCTCTGGCCAACAGGTCGCGCAGGTGGGGAGGTGCCGAGTTGCTGACGACCGGCAGACTCCACGACTCGGTCGTGATGCGAGTGCGAGCGTCACTGACATTCACACGTGAAGTGAGTTCTGTCGGCAAGATGCTCTGGTCCAGGTCGTGGCTGCGAAGCAGGGCTTCCAGTTGAGCCAGAGTGAAGGGAGAGTCCTCGCCCCAATAGGCGTAACCAGGACGAAGCCGTTGTTTGTAGGGGTTGAAGGCGGCCCGCAAGTACCCGCCACTTCCGGAGAAGTTGAAACGCATTGGCGTTCCCAAGGGGGTCACGCCGGTCATGACATCACCCATGAAATCGCTGCTGCCAAAGGCGCCACTGCCACCGTAGCGATTGACGAAAGTAAGCAAGCTTAGGGGATCGGTATCGGTGTCTGCTGCCGAGATAGGTGTTGTTCCGATGAAGACCGTGCCCGAGGTTGCATAGATTCCGGGTTTCGGAGAAGGATCTGCTTCTTGTTGTTTGCTGTAGCGCTGTGTCAGAATCGACGTGAGCATCGTCCTGCCGTTGGCGTGATCGCTCGGATCGAGCACGTAGACCGGATTGATCTCGGCCGGCCCGGCACCTTCACCGCGAACGACGTTGTAGGATACGGTCGCTGCCGCCCCAGCAAGTTCGCCAAGCGCCGGCCCGTAGTTACCCCCGTCACCGGGGACGGCGGTTTCCCTTGAGGCGGACTCGAAATTTGGAACCAACGAATTTTGCCCCGCGTGCGTAATTGTGCCGGCCGTATTGAGATTAGGACGACCATCCAGGTCCAGCACGTACATCGCGACCATCGGTTTATAAAGCCTGCCGTCGGCAGTTTGTCGCGCGGGGGCTCCGTAGTCCATCCAGATGCTATCTCGGATACCGTCCCCGTCGTTGTCGACGTCCCAGGGACCGTTGATTGGATGGAAGCCGGGGTTGCCACCGGTGAACTGAGGGTGACCAGCGTATCCGGGTGCGTTTTGGGTAATCGGCCGAAATTGGGCCGTTGGGCTAATCGTGCCGCCTAGGTGGGCCAGCAACGTCGGGTCATGCCAAGACGGTTTGACGCTAGCTCCATCGAAACGCGCCAGCCAAGGGTTGTTGAAGTCCCAGGTGTCGTACGGCTCGTCCATGCCGCCTTGCAGTTGCGTGAGCGTTAGACCGGCATAAGTGAGATTGGGATGAAGCGCCGCCGGTCCGATCGAAACACTGCCAGGGTTTCCGGAGAATACGTAGCCCAGTCCCGTTCCGTTGAACGGTCGCCCGTTGATCAGCACCAGATCACCTGCGGTGGGGAACTGTCGATTTTTTCCACTATCAAGCGGCGTGTCGGCCGAATCGATCGGCATGACAATGAATCGTCCGACTGGATCCGTAGCACCGGGATTCGGCAAGTTGTAGTTGACGATACGAAAACTCTCTGTCGAGGCCTTGCCCGAGGTCACGGTCAGCACGCAGCCGTTGTAGTAGCCAGGCATGGGGTCGAGCGTATAACCATTGCCCGCCTTGAGGGAGAAATCGATGAACTGAGCATGATGATTGTAGTTGTTATTGCCTTTCGCAGCCTCAAGCATTGTGTCGTAGAGCATGGGGCGACCGGAAACGAAGACCGTCTTCACCTCGTCGTTGCCGTAGAGATCGCCGAGCAGGCTATTGAACTTCATCGGGGAACGTGGGTTCTGGCTCCCGCGGACCAGTTCCATGAGGACCTGACGAATGTCAGCCTGCCAGTCGGTATTGGCCCGTTGGCCACCGCCGGCATTCTGCTCCGCGCCGGTTTGCCACTGCGATGCAACGAGCACGAATGTCAGGCCAGAGAGTAAGAACAAAATCAGCATGACGAGGCAGACAAGTAGCAGCACGCCACGACGATTTTTTCTTCGAGAACGCATCGGATTACCTCTTCTCATAGAACGCAATGATCACGTTGCCCCGTGACACTGGTCCGAATTTTGTACGCTTGCGATGGGAACTGCCGGAATGTGAATTGCGAACTGGGCGAATTGCCCGCTCCAGATCGCGATGTTCAGCTAAGGTGTCGTAGGTGGTAACGGATACTCCAGCAGTTGATCGACCTGCATGCTTCGTTGATAAACACCGACACAACCGACAAACAGTTTGGCGGTCACTGTGGTGTTGACAGCTTCTGGCCAGTCGGCACCGGCAAGCGTTACTTCCCGAACGTACTCGCTGCCGCTCTGCTGCACCTCGGTCACGCTAAGGATCCGGTACCACTTAAACACCATGCCGTCCGATCTGCCCGCGAATAGCCATTCGTCGGCCGCGACGTCTTCCAGGTTCGCGGCGGACGAGGATGTGAGTCGAGCGAATCCGCCACCATAACCACCAGCGGTAAACGTTAGCGCGACTTCGCGTTCGGCCGTGAGGTCACGAACCGGGCGACGTTGGAACACCGCCACCGAGACGTTGTATACGGTGTCGTTAGCACGGCCCGTGGGGTCGTTCGTTGGGTTTGGGATCTCCGGAACAAAGGTCGCCAGCCAGGAGTAATCGCCGGTCGATTGCCGCTTGATCGAAGGAGCCGTGGATCCGCCGGCCTCAAAGTAAAACAGTTGAGCTGGACCAGATTCATCGATACCCGTTGACGTGGGATCGTCTTCTTGTTCAACGAACACCAGGTCATCGCGCGATAGCACGGCGTGTTCAGCGACCGCCATTGACGTGAGCCTTCCGGAAGTCGTCGGACCGGACATCGCGCTGATGCGATGCATTCCAGGTGAAGACAGAAACCGATCGACCGAAGGATCGGCTGTATTGTTGGCTGCGATATAGAGTGGATCGATGGCGAACGGTTGATTACGAATCACGACAAAGAGGTCACCCGGCTCCGGGAGCAGGCCTGCGGGTAATGCCGAAATCGTGAACGAGCCGCCGGTGACTCGGCGTCGAATTCCACGCAGACGCCCGGTTCGAAATTCGAGGATGGCCCCAGCCAGAGATCGATACCCCGAGGGCAATGCGATTGCCGGTGGGATGTTGGTGGCTGTCGGATTCGCGCCCACGGTGAATAGCAGGCGTGTGGGCGTGTCGGGATAGTGCCCTCCGGCATACGTGTAGTCGCCCGCAGCTGTAGCGTCGTATCGCGTCGCGCCGGTGCTGCTGAAGTGATACCAATTGGCGGGGTTCAGCCACGACGCACGGATCTGTCCGAAGGCCGCTTCGGCCACGTTTCTTTGTTGTTCTGCCGTTTCTCCCTTGGCAATCTGAATCTGACCGACAGGTAACAACGAGGCGACCCCCAGCAGACCGACCGAGAGGACGAACATCGAGATCAAAACCTCGATCAGACTGAGGCCACGGTGACCAATCCGTGGGATGCGACGCCCAGAATCGGTCGAACAAGTTGGGAATAGATCCAAGGTCACACTACTCTCCCACACTCTTACCAGTACGAACAAACTGCCTTGCCTCGGCCACATTAACGCCGTTGATCTGCGGCAGAGTCTGCGGTGTCGTTCCACCCCCGAAGACAGTGGCATTCTCGTAGACGCCGACCATCCCGGTCTGAGAATTGACCGAGACCCAACGGTTGTTAAGGTCTCCCAAATTCGCCGAGTTCGAGAAGTCGATCTGATCGATCCGCCCGATGTGGAAGTGGTAGGTCGACGACGGAGCCTGGCTGACCTCGACTAAGTTGCTGCCGTCGTGATAGGGGTAGAAGACCTGTTGTACGCTGCCATTGGCATTGAACATTAGGGTGATCGGCGACTCGCTTAGCATCGTCGTGTGGCTGGGATTTCCAAACGTGCTGCCATACCCGTAGCCCGAGATGACCAGATCGATCACCGCTCCATTGGGCAATTGTACGGGCGGAGCTGCCGACGGTCTTGGACGTCGAAAGATCTGAAACGAAACCGGCGTGTTGCTGCCCGGAAAAGTCGTGTTCGAGGCCGCAACCGCAGACTCCAGGGTCATCTTACCTGCGGCCAACTCCGTGTCTGCGGAGGTGATCCAGTAGATGTTGCCGCGATGGTCGAGTTGCAGGCGATCGCCTCGAGAGATGATGCCGGCGGCATGCAGGTCGGCAAGATCTCGTCCTCCGTTGTCATGGAACGTGACGGTTACCGTGCGCTTGCGACCGACGATCGAAGTGCCAGAAAAAGAGATCTTCGAAGCGGTCGTGTCACCGCCATAGGGAGGCGGTTCTTCGACCGGGATCATATTTAACGAAGCGGTATTGTTAGGGAGCACCTCAAATGTGATTCCCGCCGCCCGTTCTGACTGCTGAGCGCGGTTGCGCGCGGCAGTGAGTGTCGAGCTGACGATGCGAGCCGCCTCGCGTATCTGACTGCCGTCGATCGATTGATTCATCGTGCGGACCGTCATGGCCGCCAGAATCGAAAGTACGGTGATGACCACCAACAGCTCGGTCAAAGTGAGACCGGATCGCCCTCGTGCCCGGTTGCCAGTGGCATCAGCCATAGCGAACCGTGGGATTGTCACGGGGGGGATTGTCGCCGGGCGAGTTGTCATGGGGATCGTTTGCATTATTCTTCGGAAAATTCAGCCAGCGTTCGGGCACCACCGAAATTGGTAATGTTGTCGGCGTCGAAGCCTTCGTAGGGCAGGCCGGATACCGGGGGACCGCTACCGGAACCAAACTGGCCGTCGCGTCCCGGATTGATGATTTGGTAGGTGTCTGCGTTGTAGTAATCGCCGGCATTTCCAGGGCCTTTGCGATATCCGGTCAAGTCGTAGCCATCGATTCCGGCGAGGCCGTACGAGCGCGAATCGACGTAGATGTAATAGCGTTCCTCGTGAGGACTCGAATCCTCACGGGCGTAACGACCGTTGCGCAAGCGATCCTTGTCGAAGTCGTAGAGCCAACCGTCGGTGGTCTGCCCCGTCATGCGTGCGGCATGATCACGCAAAGGATTGGCTGGATCTCCGCTGAAGCCAGCCAGCCAAAACACCAGCGCCAAATCGACGCGCGTGGTCCCCGCGGTGTAATCAGGATCAACGGCGCCAAGCACCGCGTCTAGATCGTTGGTCAGGTTGCCGTTGTAGCGAGGAAACATCCTTGAGAAGTACTTCCTGAAGGCAGCGCTTCCGATGGCGGCTGGCGGATGACTGCCGTACTTGGCTCGGAGCTGATCCATCGGTAGGCCAAGCTGAGTCATTTCCGTATAAATGGCAGTCCGCTCGGCCTTCGTGATGGCCTTGAAGACGGTCGTTGTCACGATGCCAGCGAGGATGCCGATGATCGTTACTACGACAAGCAGTTCCGGCAGCGTGAAACCGCGGGATGCACGGCGGGAAGAAGCCGGCCATCGGGTATGAGACTGGGGGGGACGAAACTCGTTAACGCGGTCCATGGTATTAGCCTCCCGACACACACGGTGCCATGCTCTGTTTCGGAGTGATTCGGTGCTCTGTTCGGAGTAATTCTATGCCGGCAGAAGCGAGTCGCTTTCGCTAAAGTGCCTTGGTGCCCGACACGGCGCGGGCAAAGGACAATATGTTTTCGGATGCATCATTTCGGACGCAGCAAGGAACGCTTTCTCCGGCGGCGATTTTCTTTCACCGCCGCCCTAGGGCCCCATGGCTGACCGTGGCCACCACCTTTTGTGGAATTACTTGGACAGGTTCTGGATAATCGAAATCAGCGGCAAGAACAGCGCGATGACGATGAAACCGATGATCAAGCCGAGACCGACGATCAGCAGCGGTTCCATCAGGCTCACCAGGCTGTCGGTCAGCACGGCGACTTCGTCGTCGTACGTATCGGCAACCTTGTAGAGCATGCTGTCGAGTTCGCCCGTTTCTTCACCGACATCGACCATGTTGACGACCAGATCGTCGACCACACGCGTCTGTGCCCGCATCATGTAGATGACCAATCCGACGGGACCGAAGAAGAAGAGGAACCAGAACATGGCCGCCATCGGATCGAAGCTAAGTCTAGAATACTCCTTCATCGGCTTGGCAATCGATTCACCTTCGCGAATCGATTCAATGATTTTACCGTAAAGGTTTTCAAAGATCGCGTTGCCGCTGGTTTCTTTGGTGATATTCAGAGCTTCGAGAATCGGCACGCCGCTGGAGATCAACGTTCCCAGCGTTCGCGTGGTGCGGGCCATGATGTTCTTTTCGATCAGGCCACCGAATACGGGGATCTTGATGAT
>CAYLRE010000040.1:0-23304 GCA_964385715.1 uncultured Planctomycetaceae bacterium | reverse complement strand
TCGATGCGATCGTCGAGAAAAAGAGGGCAATCTTCGACAATTACCGCATGGCCTGGCAGGGAATTGAGGAGATGGAACCGATGGCAGTCGATGCGGACTGTGAACCGGTGCATTGGCTTTCCGTCTTCTTTACCGACCGCAAAGAAGAACTGAAGGAATACTTGCTGAAGCAAGATATTCAAGTTCGTGACCTGTTCTGCCCGCTACATCGCCAGCCTTGCTTCCGCGACTTGGGGATCCAAGACGACTACCCGGTCAGCGATCGGCTCTTTCGCCGCGGACTCGCCTTGCCGAGTTCGTATTCACTGACGACTGAAGAGCAACAAGTCGTCGTCGATGCGGTGGAAGCGTTCTTCAAAGCCTCCTAAAGAGCTTCATTGTAAATGCCTTGGCAAATACCCTGAGGAAGATCCACCCCGTGGAGAATTTAGGGAGATTGGTCGTCCCGTGGGATCTTGCTCGGTAAGAAATGGGGCATTCGCCGACTTTGAGTTTGTATTTCACGGCACCGCAGAGTAGTTCCAGATCGCCCCACGGCTCGTAGCAATTCAAAAATCCCCAGGTCTCTTCAATTCGCTTGAAGTCGTCGCGGCGAATGACCTTGATGCCGCTGAGAATGTCGCGCAATCGGGCTCCAGCAAGCATCGAGCCCAGGATGGCAAAGAAGCGATTCCCGACCCGATTCAGGTAGGGCATCGCGCGGGTTAGCTCCGGTTCCGCCAGCCGATTGCCGTTGGCAAAGCCGTACGTTCCGTCATGAACGAGCATCGCCACCTTCTCGATGTCCTTGGCGTAGAGAGTATAGTCGCCGTCGAAGACGACCAGCAGTTCTCCCGTGGCATGGGACAACGCATATCGCATAGCGTCCCCTTGACCTTTGCCTGGCTGAACTAGCAGCCGGATGTTCTTTTCAGGGTACTGCTGTTGGGCCAACTCGATCGCCTCTACCGTGCCATCGGTCGAATGGCCATCGACAAAGATGATCTCCTGCTCCTCGGTGAATTGCGGAATGTCCGCAGCCACGAGAGGGATGTTCTCGACCTCATTCATGACCGTGATACAGATGCTGAGGGACGGAAGGCTCATGGAGTCAGTAGACGAGTTTCGGTGCGTCTTGGTCGTCGAGTTGGAGGTCGAAAGTAATAACGCTAGGTGTCAACGAAGAGGCCCATTTGTTTGACCACTCTTTTTGTCGATGCTACAATAGCTGTCACTGAACGAGCGGTCAACGCGAGCCCTTTTTCGGCGGCTGATAGCCCGCCTAGTTCGGCCGCGACTGCCGCTGGTAATGTTCGGCATAGCAGTGCTTCTTCGCTTATTCTGACACGATTCCGATTCCCGACACGATGGAGTGGACGTGTCCGATTCTTCTCTCTGCGACAAGAAGATTCTTGTTACCGGTGCGAACGGGTTCTTAGGCAGGCACGTCGTCGATGTGTTACGCGCTCGCGGCGTTTCAGAGGCGAACCTCCGTTGCCCCCGATCGAGCGAAGTTGACCTGCTCTGCCCGGCTGCCTGCGCCGAGGCGGTTGACCGAATGGATCTGGTCATTCATCTCGCGGCGAACATCGGCGGAATTGCTTTTAACAAGGAATACCCTGGAGAGTTGCTCTACGCCAATTCGCTGATGGGTTTGCAACTAATTGAGGCGGCACGCCAGCAGAGAGTCGCTAAGACCGTCATTCTGGGAACGACTTGCTCGTACCCCAAGCAGACGCCGGTTCCGTTCCGTGAGCAGGAGCTTTGGAACGGCCCATTGGACGAAACAACAGGCCCCTACGGCTTGAGTAAGTTGCTGCTGCTCCGGCAGGCTCAAACGTACCGCCAGCAGTACGGCTTCAACGGCATTTTTCTCATTCCGGCAAATGTTTACGGTCCCGGAGATCACTTTGATGATGCCAGGGCCCATGTCGTGCCGGCCTTGATCAAGCGGTTTATCACGGCGGCGGAGACCAATGCCCCGGAGGTTGTTGTGTGGGGAACCGGCCAGGCGAGCCGGGAGTTTCTCTATGTCACGGATGCTGCACGGGCGATCGTACTGGCCTGCGAAAAGTACGATGGTGCGGAGCCGATGAATCTAGGCACCGGAGAGGAAACCCCGATTCGTGAACTCGCCGAGACAATCGCCGAGCAAACCGGTTACCAGGGGGAGATTGTCTGGGACGCCACGAAGCCGGATGGGCAGCCGCGGCGAAGTCTCGACGTGACCCGGGCTCGCGAAGAGCTGGGATTTGTCGCAGAGACTTCCTTGGCCGACGGCCTAGCCGAGGCGATTGCCTGGTACAACCAACAGCGGGCTTAAGCACCTGCTCCGTCGAAGTCCGGCTGATCGATGCTGGCCCGTCAAATGCGGGCCCTATCTAATCGAAGTACGATTCCAATCCGCCATGACGATGGATGTCGAGCGTCGCACAGTGGAATGAACCACCAAAGGGCATGTAATTGGCGAAAGGGCAGGGGATTGGTTCGATGCCCCATTCCTTGAAGAACTTCATGGTTCCTTTTTGCGAAGCGTCGACAACGACTCGTTTCTCGTCGATCATCATCACGTTGAGATTGATCCACTTGCTGACCATAGAAAACCGCTGGAAGTGCTTGACCGCTTCCGTGCGTTCGTCCGGTTCGGGTCCGTAGCGAATATCCCAGCTCTTGGTGATTTCCGGCAGGTCTTCAATCTTGACCCAATCAGGGTTCACGAACGCCTTGCCGGGACTAACCGGCACAAACGTGTTGTCGATGTGCATTGGTCGCGGACAGGTGGTCGTGATTTTGTGGAAGCGGTAGTCATCGCCCAGGTGACGTCGCAGCCACTCGACACCGAGTTCGTTGGTCGTATTGCTGATTACATAAAAGATGTCACGACCGCAGCGGGCAAAATCGGCCGCATCGAACAGCGGTTCAAACTCGGTCAGGATGTGATCGACCGGCTTGCCTTTGACATCGACGACGTAGTCGGTCGTCTTGTAGCTCTCGTCGAGCAGTTGGGGCTTGGGAGCCGAAACCCACCGCGCTCCTTGCCGGAAGTACTCCTTGAAAAGCTTGCGATAGGCAAAGGTTTCAAAGTAGCGAGCTCGCCAGGCCATGGGGGTTTCGATCAGCTGGTCGCCAATTACCAGCACGCTGTCACGCGGACAAGCCGAGGCCAGCCCTCGCGACTTCCAATTCGGCGTCCGATACGGTCGCCGGTAATCGATGATTTCTGGTCGGCGAACCTTGACTCCTTCGACTTCAAGAATGCGTACGAACTCTTCGAGTTCACGCATTGCCGGTTTACGCAGGAAGCCGGGATATCGACGCCCTGACGCAAACCGGTAGATGAATCGCTTCCAGGGTGGAAACCGGTAGATGACCTCGAAGTGACCGGTCGGAATGGCCGATTGATCGATTCGTCCGACCAGGATCTCTTCTAGCCGTCCCCACTCGTTGTAGGAATGGACCGGGCATGCGGTTTCCGCAGCGTCTGTATTCATAGCGATTTTGGAGACGAGATGAGGTGCGAGCGGAGGCGGGTTTCCCCCGGTCCTCGACCTAGAAATCGGTAAACTCACATTGTAGCACGGCCCCTGGAACACCGAAATGTACGGGAAATGCCGCCTGATGCGGTCTGCCGAGGGCTCCAGAAGCGCGCTGAGCCCCTGTCGCTGCAACTATACTCGAATAGTCAGGCGTCTCTGTGGACCGTGCCCCAAATGGCCTGGTTCCGATCTGCGAACGTCTTTGCCGCCGACAGCTTCCTAGCATTCTCGTCCCGCACAACATAGCTACTTCCGAGTTCTCGTGAGCGATTCCTTTAGCGATATCGAACTGGAGTGCCAGGGCCATTTGCGTGGGTCTGCAAACGGGAAACATCATGCACCATGGGGCAAACAACTCGAGGCCGACGTCGCGGACGCCCTGGCTTGGCTGCATCAATATCGGGCGACAATCGACTGCACGGTGGAGCGAATTCCCTTTGCCGAGTCGAGTCAGTGGCGATTCGATGAAGATACTCTCGATTTGCGTCACGACAGCGGGAAGTTCTTTTCGATTCAAGGTTATGCGCGACAGACGGCCGACGGCAGAAGCGTGCAACAGCCGTTGATCAATCAACCTGAGTTGGGAACACAAGGGTTTATCGTTCGACACAATGGCGCCGAGTACGAGTTGCTCGTGCAAGCGAGAACCGAGCCAGGCAACATCGATATGGTGCAAATGGGGCCGACGATTCAGGCCACCTACAGCAATTACACTACGGTCCACGGAGGGAAGCGTCCCAAGTTTCTTGAGCATTTTCATGAGCCGGAGAAACACGACGCGCGGGTTATTGTCGACACGATCCAGCCTGAGTTAGGATCGAAGTTCCTGCGCAAGTGGAATCGCAACATTGTTATCGAGGTCGATGACCTACCTGAGTTTGCCGATCCGATGTTTCATTGGGTTTCGTGGAGTGCGTTATCGCGGTTGATGCTGCAGGATCATGTGGTCAACAACGATGCACGACTCACCGCTGGCCTGTTCGCCCTGGAAATGGGTAATCAGCTATTTCCGACAGACCGGTCATGTGACATCGGGCGAGCAAATGGCAATGGCAGCAATTCCGCCGGATGCCCCGTTGGTCGGTCATTCGCTACGGACGCTTCCTTTAGTTTTGCGGACGCGGTCGAGATTCGGCCCTGGCTGAATGCACAACGCCGGAGCGATACGCAGGAAGTTACCGAACTGCCACTGAAGGACCTCTCCGAGTGGGAGGTTGGCGACGATGAGATTCGGCATCGTGACGGTTTGTTCTTCTCCGTGATTCAAGTACGCGTACATGCGGCCGATCGCGAGGTCACTGACTGGGATCAACCGCTCATCATGGCCAAACACTTAGCGGCCGTGACGCTCGTTTGTCGGGAGCGCAACGGTGTTCTTAACTTTCTGTTGCGAGCCGCCAGTCAGATTGGCAACGCCAGCGGTGCGGAGCTGCAGCCGACCGTTTGTTTCGACAATGAAAGGGCAGGGGAGGAGGACAATCTCCCGCAGGCGGTTGCCGAGTTGCTGCAAGAGACGAACTGCAAGGAGCATTGGCGGTTTCTCGCCTCTGACGAAGGGGGCCGGTTCTACCGCTGCGTGAGTCGTTACGAAATCATCTGGCTCGATGACGCCGTGGAGGTAGCACTGCCGGACGACTATTGCTGGCTCACGCTCGCCCAAATTCGCAAGGCAATGCAGGAACCTGATTTCGTGTCCGACGAATCGAGAAGCGTGTTGTCGCTGTTTCTGGCGAAGGCTTTCAACGAGCGGCTGACGGCCAATGGTAGGATGACGGGTCAGGCAGCTGCGCCGCCGCCGCGATTGACCTAGCAGCCAGCCGAGGTGACCAGCGTGCGCGTCTTAATCTGTGCCTCTGGAACGGTTGGCGATGTCCATCCGCTCGTCGGTGTCGCGCATGCCATGCGTGAGCGAGGGCATGAGGTTATCCTGCTTGCCAACGAGGCTTATGCACCGCTCGCAGAAGAGGCGGGCGTGCAGTTTGAGCCGGTTGGCAAGCCAGAAGAATTGCAGACGATCAAGAACAACCCCAAGGCTTGGACCTACAAACACGGCTGGAAGCTCTGGGTGCAAGGGGCCGGGGTCGCTCCGATGCCTGACCTCTATCGGGCTATCGAGAAGTTGCATCGCCCTGGTGAGACAATTCTTGCTGGTGCGTATCTTTGTTTTGGGGCTCGCGTCGCGGCGGAGAAGTTGGATATTCCCTACGCGACGATTCACCTCAACGTGCATACGATTCGCACCGTGTATAACATCTTTGCATTTCCGCCGCCGGCCTGGTTGCCGGACTGCCTTCCTCGATCGTATCTGATGTCACAATGGGAGCCCATCTGGTCACGCCGACTCTGGCTCTGGTTGGCGGAGAAGTTCTTCATTGATCCGGTAATGCGAAAACCGATCGTGCGCTTTCGCAAGACGCTTGGCTTGCCGCCACTGCGCACTAGTATTCGCGAGTGGTGGAATTCGCCGCAGCGGATTATTGGTCTTTTCCCAGATTGGTGGGCTGGCGAGCATCCTGACTGGCCGAAGTCAGTCATCACGACCAGCTTCCCTTTCTGGGCGGCCGGGCAAAAGGTGGAACTGGGTTCGGAGTTGCGGCAGTTTCTCGACGAAGCGGAAAGGGACACTGTCTCCGGGTGGAGGAAGGTCATCGTCTTTACGCCCGGCGCTTCTGCTACGCACACGGCGACTCACTTCATGGCGTTCGAGCGTGCCTGCGCAAGCCTCGGCTACTGCGGACTGGTGATTACGTCGGAGCCGCCACCTGCCGAAACGAGCTCCCACGTGCGATATGAGCGATATGTGCCATTCCAGCAACTACTGTCACATGTGGCCGCGGTGGTTCACCATGCCGGAATCGGCACCAGTGCATACTGCTTGGCAGCCGGCATTCCTCAAGTCGTTATTCCAACGCTCTACAACCAGCCAGACTCCGCGGTGCGACTCAAGCGGCTTGGCGTGGCGGCAGAGATTCGCGCAGAGCGATTCAACGAGCGACGCCTAACGCACGCCCTGGAGAGTGTGTTGCGGTCTCCAGCGGTCCGGGCCCGCTGTGAGGACTACGCCTGCCGCCTGCGCGACGTCGACCCGTATCCTCAAGCTTGTGACGAGCTAGAGGCGTTGGCCTAGCGGCCTCGCGCCTGCCTGGATCGCGCTTTCTAGTCCGAGACTTTTTTCGCCATATACGGAAAAACGGGGTTGCGGTGAAAAAACTCCAAGTGGCTGTCCGCAAAAGACTTGCGAAACCAGCCGTTTTCGCTCGTTTTGGCCGCAACTCTTTTTGGCGTTTGCCGTTAGAGTAAATTCGCCCGCTTTGCACGTGACGCAAAAAAGTCCGAAGTTGTGGGCAGGTCTCCTGACCCGCCCACAGCAGTCCCAAATATCGATTGGGAGGGCGAGGCTCCTGCCGAGCCGCCGTTATGTCGCGAGGGGACGAACCACTCCGCTTCACAGCGCTCTGGTAGCGAGCTAGCCTGCGGCTCGGACTACCGCCCTGCGCTCGGCTGCGATACACAGCAGCCGTGCTCAGTTGCTCAGTGGCACCCTTTGAATTCATCGCCCATCGGCAGCTCTCGCTTGCGCGTGCGCACATGCCGCGCGACTATGAGCAAAGCCAACACAACCTCAAGCCTATTTAACCAAGTTGTCAAAGAACGGAGTTATTGTTGCTGAACACGGAGTGTTCAGCGACAATAAACAACAGAAAACACCCTACCACAGGCGCCGGGTTCATTTCAAAAAAGAAAAATGGGGGTGGCCGCGCTGGGAGCGTTCACCAAGAACGGCGAACATTTGCCGAACAGATATTGAACGAGATCAATCCCGTCTTATCCCGTTCATCCGGTCCAAAAAATGGATTTGCCGAGCGACTCTAAAGTGTACGGGGTTTCTGGTTCGGTTCACTCACCGAACCAGGCGGTCCGTTCCGTTTGCAGAAACGCTTCGGTCATCTGAGCGACCGAGCGGTAGAAGTCGGTCTCGGCGTTCTTGGCGACCGACTCAAGCAGCTCCTGCGGCCACGATAGATGCCGCTCGAAGTAGCCGCGGGCGACATCGACCAACAACGCTCGTGCCGCCGGTGCTTCGGCAGTCGCCATGCGATCGGCGATGACGCCCATCACGCGCAGCTGCACGGCCAGATGATCCGGCATGGTGTCGCAGACGCCGAGCGCCGGTTCGCAGGCCAACAGGCCAATGAATTCGCGCATGCCGGTCACGGCCGTGCCCTGGAACTGCCCTGTCTGCCAGACCGACTGATAGGGCGGAAAGTGGCCACGCGGGCCCAGCAGGAGTCGGCAATAGTCGATGGCCAACTCGTCGAGCACCTTCTGTTGCTCTTCTGTTTGTCGCTCTTCTGGGTTCTCGCTCTCCGTCGGCAGGCGCCCGCCGGCTTCTTCAAACAGCGGACGAACGTCCGGTGACTGAAGCAACTCGAGCAGCGCCGCGTCGGCTTCGTTAAGCCAGACTCGCGACAACAACTGGTAGAACTGGCTCAAGGCCTTGAGCTGATCGGTGTCGGCTTCCAGAATTTCAGGCGAGCCCAAACTAACCCACCTTTCGGATCGACACGACGGTGTCGTGGAACGACTGCTGGCCGCTAATCGGATCGGGGGCGATCGGCATCAGCCGGTTCTGATTCCAACCGTTGCCGGTGTTCGGCTTCCACTTAGTGTGGTCGCCGTTCGAGTTGTCTTCCCACCACATGTTCCGCTCCCAATCGGCGTCGCGGAAGGTGGCTCCGTCGCTACCGACAAGATGCCCGGTCGCCGCCGGCTCCCTGCGTGCCTGGGCGACGCTCGTGTACTGCCAGTGCCCGCAACTGTTGCTCATGGCGATCGCCCGCGGGTGGATGCCTGGCATGATCACGATCGGCACACGCATGGTGGCCACGACCTTGCGGCCATCGCGGTCTTCCAGGTCATCTCGCTTGAGATGCGGCGAACGTTCTTCCAGCTCTTTGGAGAAGTACGAGGTCAACTCGATCCAGTCGCCATCTTTCAGCCCGAACTTGGCGGCCGTTTCCGGGTTGAGCCAGGCAGGGTTGGTGTGGACGATTTCGGCCAACCATTTGAGGTTCATCGTGCGACCGTGATTGTGCACGTTCCACTTGAAGCTCGTCATGATCAGCTCGTCGTCGCCCATGTCCTGATGCTCTTTGGGCTGGAACCAGGTCGGCATCGGGTCGACGTCGATATCGTGCGGCTTGTGATTGTCCGGACGGTTCTTGGTCTTGGTCACACCACTCTTGGCGATCAGTTCCGAGCAATCTTCGTTCTTGCCGATCTTCTGCACGAACAGGCTGCGGATTTCAAACTTCCGGCTCGGCGTAGCGAAACCTCGCACCGGATTGCCCTCGATCATAATGCCGATACCGACCCCATCCTTGGTAATGATGCCGGTCGCTTCGTCGACTTCGGCCTCGGCCATGTCCGCGTCGCTGATCGCCACGTTGTACGGTTCGTAGAACGGCTCGCGATCGCCTTCCCAGACCCCTTCGTCCTTGAGTCGGTCGAGACCTTGCTTGCCTGTTTCCGGGTTCTCGGGGACGTTCGAGGCCCATTCTTCCATGTATTCTTCGACAGTCTCCTTGTACCACTCTTCCATGCCGCCGCCGATTCGCTTGGCGAGCAGCGGAAAGAAGTCGCGGATGTCTTTAGCTTCGCCGAGCGGTTCGACCATCGGCGTTCGCAGCCCGACGTACGGCCTAAGGTTGTACGCCCCGCGAGCATCGAGATCCCAACGTTCCAGGTAAGTCGTCCACGGCAGAACGATGTCGGCGTAGTGGGCCGTTTCGTTGTAGAAGCTGTTGATGCAGACGTGGAAACCGATCAGCTCTTCGTTGGTGAGCACCTGCTTGGTGAGCGACTCTTCCGGCCAAGTGAGTGGCGAGTCGAGGTTGTACGTCATGTAGGCTTGCAGCTTGGCGCGACCTTGTAGCAAGTACAGGTAGACCAGCTCGCCGACCTTCATTCGCCGCCAGACGTTGGCCAGCGGGTACTCTGGTGGATCTTCCAGTACGCTCCAGGTCTTGGCTCCCGGCGGCATCTTGGGCGTCTTCACAATCGGATCGAGACCACCCCAAGGAGACCAGCACCAGCCACCTTTCTTGCCGACGCTACCGACAACCGCGTTGAGTAGTTGAATTCCCCGGTCGTTGTAAAAACCGTTGATGTGGGCGGAGCTACCGCGATTACACATCGTCGTGGCGGCCGGCGCGGCCTCGGCGAATTCGAGGGCGATGCGGCGAATGTCGGCGGCCGGCATCCCGCTGATCTCTTCGGCCCACTCGGGTGTGTACGGCTTGAGGTGTTCCTTGAGCTCTTCGGCGGAGACGTTCGCCCACTGGTTCAGAAACTCGGCGTCGTGCTTGCCGGCTTCTAGGATCGCGTGCGACATGGCGAGCGCGATCGCGCCATCGGTGCCAGGGAAGGGGGAGAACCACTCGTCACTGGCACCGGCCGTGTTGGAAAGCCGCACGTCGAAGGTGACCAGCTTCGCCCCGTTGTTGAAGCGACCATTCTGAATTCGCGTGGCGAAGGGAACGTGGCCTTGATGGGCTTCAAAGGCGTTGCTGCCGAAGTTGAGAATGTACTTCGAGTTCTCAACGTCGTTCAGATCCCAGTCGCTTTCCCACAGGTACGTCAGGTTGGCAGCTCGTCGATTGCCGGAGCATAGTGCCCGGTGGCTGAGCTGAGTCTTGGTGCCGTAGGCGTTGAGGAATCGCTTGATGGCGTCCTTACTTCGCTGTCGCCCTTGATGAAAGGCAAACTCCTCCGGCTTGCCGCTGTCGCGAACCGCCTTGAGCTTGGTGGCGATTTCGTCGAGAGCTTCGTCCCAGCTGATTCGTTTCCACTTGCCTTCGCCCCGCTCGCCGACACGCTTGAGCGGAAAGAGAAGTCGTTCCGGGTGGTAAAGATGATTGAGGCCGGCATGCCCGCGCGCGCAGAGATGCCCTCGGCTGTTGGGGTCGTTCGGATTGCCTTCGATTTTGATCAGCCGGTCGTCCTTCACGTAGCCGACGATTCCGCAGATCGTGATACAGAGCTGGCACATGCCAGGCACCTTGGTGACGTCTTTGTACTTGTCGCGGTCGGGCCAGTTTCGTTTGGCCTGTGGGCCGGGCAGCCGACAGACGCCTGGCATCTCGCCGAACTTGCCAAGTTCGTAGGGCTTGCCCCGAATGCTTTCCCACTTCTTCATGTCGATGCCCAGCGGCTGGGGCTTGGATTCGCCCGCACCTGCATCACCAGAGGCGGGTTCACCGGAAACGGTGTTTTGGTTGGCCGAATCATTGCCGCATCCCGGTAGACCGAGTGCCGCCAGGCCACCACCGGCAGCCAGACCAAGCTTCAAGAACGAACGACGTGACTTTTCGTTACTCACGATTGCTTCTTCCAGTTGTGGATGTTGTAGGCTTCCGGTCCATACGATTCACCCTCGACCGGGATGTCGTTTTCGATCTCGGCCGGTGCTGGCCCGGCAAACCACATCCGCGGCTTGGTGTTTTTCTCGGTACGAAGTTGGCTCAGCTCGCCGTAGGCTTCTTCCGCCTCGGCCATCGCCTTGCTGATTTTCGATTCCGGATCGTTCAGGTCGCCGAAGTAGAGCGCGTCGGACGGGCAGGTCGGCACGCAGGCCGGCTCCATGCCGACTTCCGTGCGGTGATAACAGTTGTGGCACTTTACGGCTTGCTTGGCGACCGGATCCATGAAGATCGCCCCGTAGGGACAAACGTCGACGCAGGTGCCGTGACCACAGCACGTGTTGTAGTCGACTGCCACGGTGCCACCCTCTTCTTTGTGCAACGCGCCACAGGGACAAGCCTTGATGCAGGGGGCGTCCTCGCAGTGTTGGCAAGCCATCGGCAGGAACATGCGAGCCACCTTTGGGTAGTCGCCGACATCCTTATAGAAGGTCTGGCGAATGAAGTTCCCTAGCGGCACGTCGTTCTCGGCCTTACAACTGACTTCGCAACCGTGGCAACCGAAGCAGCGACGGGTGTCGATGAACCAGCCGTGCCGTTTGCCATCGTCGGGCGCCTTTATGCGATCGCGCCAATACTCCTCTGGCTGATACTTGTCACTTGGCGATCCGGCCGCGGGCGAGTCGGCCCGGGCGGTGCCGGCCTCGGCCAAAGGAACCACGACCAGTGCGGCAGACGCTTTCTTTAGAAAGTCGCGGCGATCTTTTCCAGCTTCGCCATGGGGCGGTTCACTGTTGGAAGACGCTTCGCCCTCTGGCTCAGTACGATCTGACACGATAACGACCTCAAGTAGGAATGGATAATCGCATCGGAAAAGCGATGACGATCGGAGCTTGGCGAAGAACAAGACGCCAGCGGATCGCGGGGCAAGAACTGGCCCGCAAATCGCTCCGCAAAGAGCGGTGTCAAAAGTCTGCCTCCATCTCCATCTGCCGACGTGGCACATTGCCGTGCCACGGGCGTGGTATTCAAATACCACACTCCCGTGGTAGCGTCAATCTTTGAATGCCGCGCGAGCCGGATTTGAATGCTCAAAGTCTCGCCAGAACTGCCGGAGAACCTAATACTGTGGGAGAACCCAGAACCGGCTGCAAATCCAACTCGGCCAATAGAAAAGCGGGATGGACGGTCTTTGGGAAACCACCCATCCCGCGGAAAGGTCTTTCGGTCGAGCGACTTGAAGTTTGCCGACGGTGTCTAGGAAGGCACCGCCTGCTCAAGCCTACCGGCGTTCTTCGTAGCCGTAGATGAAGTCATCTTCATTTGTCGAACGACGTGCTTCCGTGGGCGGTTGTGGCGGAAGCTCTCGGGCCGAAGCCGGAGCGTTGTGCTCGTCGCCTGCGGAGGCCTGATCGCAGCCGCCTTTACCACAGCCGCGAGGTGGGGCCTTCCAGCTGTACTTGCAGGTCGGGCAACTGTATTCGCATTTCATCAGCACCTTCACGCACTTGGTGCGGCCGCACTTAGGCTGCGGGCACTTCTTTTCGCACGAACAGCAGTCGCCACATTCGTTGCAATCTTTTTCCCAAGGGAATCGCACTTTGGGGATGCAGATCTTTTCGGACTCGACGACCCAGCAGTGTTTCTTCTCTTTGTCCTTCTTGACGGTCGGGTAGCAAACGTCGCCACAACGGGGGCATTTGTTGCAACACTTGCTCGTGCAGGACGAGCATTGCTCGTCGCAGTTGCTGTGGTTGCCTGCGAAGGCCGGAATGGCGGCGGCCATCGCCCCGACGAGTAGTGCCATGAGTTTTAAACGCATATGAGAATCTCCCTCATCTGTTGAGGTATGGATTGGAAGTGGGCTGGTTTAGAAGTCGACCATGAAGCGGAAGCCGAACATGTCGTAGTCGCCGGAGGTGCCGACTGTTGGGTCGAGGAGACCGCCGCCGACCGCGGCACGCTGATCGATCTTTCCGTTGATGTAGTTGAACTGTACGCGGCTGTAGGGAGTCCACCACCAGTTCAGGCCGAAGGTGAAGCTGTCTCCGACACCACCGAAGATGTCGTCGTCGGTGAAGTCGCCGTGCGAGTAACGGGCCGCCACTTGCCAGGCACCAAGTCCCCAGCCACGACAGCCGTCGCAGTCGCGTACCCAGAAGAAGTTCTCGAACGGCTTCACGCGACCGAGCGTACCGGTCTTGCGATTCCATGGGGTGTGCTCGCCGGTCAGGAAGTAGGCGACATAGACGTAGCCACCGCCAAAGTCGAGATCGGGGCCGGCTTGTCGCTGCATTCTCGAAGCCTGGTATTCACCAACGATCTGGAGAGCTCCGACATTGATGACACCTTCGACGCCGACCAACTGGTAGCGGTTGCCACCGGCGATCGCTTCCGTGTCGAACCACTTCTTGCTAGTACGGGCTTCCGGTCGGGTCGTGAAGCGGGCATCGGGGCCACCCCCAGGGAAGGCGAGCGAGCCAGAGACCGCCCAGTGGGCGTAACCGCGGCCACCGGAAGTTTCGTCGTACCAGATGGTGTTGGCGATACGGGCCGCGACTTCACTCTGGTAGTTGTCGGTGTACTGACCGCCGGTTTTAGAAAGGTCATCCATCAGGAAGTAACCGAAACGCCAGTTCCAGCGTTCGTTTTCGCAGACACCGTACGATTGAAGACCGAGACGACGAGCGTCCTGGTTGTAGGCTTCCACGTGGTACGGTCGCTCCAGGAAGACGTTGTAACGGGAGCTGTTTAAGTGATCCAAGCCGTAGGGGCGTTTTTGGTTACCGAGCAGAACCGTTTGCAAGAACGGCAGTTCGTCCCAGCCAAGATAGGCATCCTTGAAGGCCAAGCCAGCGGGACTGGCAAACTCCATTTCGATCTTGTAGAGCATCGTGTCGGTGACATCGCCCTTCACACCGAATCGGAGGCGGCGGAATCCGGAGAAGTCGCGCGGCGCGACGGTGGCATCGCCCGTCTCCAACCAGTTGGGAAGCGGATCGGCATCCGGGAAGACCCAGTGATCGTAGTGCACACGACCGAACCACTTCTGCGTGGTCTTCTTGTTGGCTTCCTCTAGTTTGTCACAGTGGTAACAATCCTCGAGTGCCGAAAGCCGTTGCTCCAGCTCGGAAGTGTAGGCGGCATTCGAGTAGTTCGCACCACCGTAGTTCGCGTTAGAGCTTGTCGCCGGTAGGCGATTCGACTCGAGTTCACGCAGTCGAGCCTCTTGTTGCTCGACGATCTGTTGCAGCCGGTAGTAATCTTCCGGCCGACGGCTGCTGGGCATTGGTAGGAGTAGCCACCGCTAGAAATAGCAGTGCCGCGAGAATGCCAGGGACCAATCTTCGTTGACCCATTTCGTGTGTTCCTTCTATTCGATAAGCAAGGTCGTACGAGTGATTGCACATCCGGAAGAACGGACATAACCGTCACAAACAGTCAACTCGTGTTGCCGTGTGTTTCCTGGCAAGATGTTCCGGTTGTGCGATCAGCGATACTGAATAGATCGGTACAGAGCCCTTATGAAATCGTTAAGATTGGAATTACCGGACCAATTTTTGAGCAAGCGACTAGTACCAATTTCCTGATCGGGAAAGCTCTCGCTCTTTAACGCAGCGGTAAGATAGGAAGACTTTTCCGGTCAGCCAAAGTCTGCGGGGCGTGCTTGCTTAAGACCGACGTTCTCGTCCAGAGTGCAAGGTGGCGGCGCGGTTGTTTTGATTGCCGAGCAGTATTTACCGCGCGGCTGCGCGTGCTTCGTCGGACGTGAATGCCACATCACCACATCATCGTTGGGAGCGTCGCAATCCTGAGTGCAGCCGACGAGTAGTCGTTTCTGAATCGCGGTGAGTCGGCATTCGATGCAATTGTTGCGATGACCCGCCAGGCTACCGATTCGTCGTCGTGGCGTGTGGAGCGACATTGCGAGACCGCGTGACGGTCGGTCGAGGAATGACAAGCCGTGAATCTGCTGCCCCCGTTTTTTCCCGAAAGTGGCCCAAGTGAAGCATTTGGGCTACAAACTGCGGCTTTTTTGGGGGCTGTGAATTCCTCGGATTCTGCCCGAAAATAGCTGTTTCATCGCGACTCAGACCGCCGTATAAATATTGGGGCACATGTTCAACAGTCTGAGGCCGTCGGATTTGCGGTCTGAGCAACGACTTCAATCTGAAAAGTACGATTCCATGCCATCGTTAGCTTCTTTGATTCCGGCAGCTCTGGTCGCGGCACTTCTTGCCTTTGTGACGCTGCCGAATGTTATCGAGGCGAACGGCTCGAGTGAGAGCGTGGAAGAAGCGCTGGGGCGAAGTGAGTGCCGCGAATGTGTCAGTCGGCGATCGATATCTGCGAACTCTAGCAGGCGTTCGGCCGATGTGACGGCCTTTGGCGGATTTAAGAATCTGGCTTCCAGGCTGGGAGCATTCCGCAGAGATGGCTTGGTTCCTCAGGCCGCTCGTAGCGATCTTAATGGCACGGGTGCCTATCTTCTCGTTTGATTGCCTGCCGGCTGCGGTATGCGCCCGCGGCTCTCTGGTCGCAGTGTCCGGTCAAACAGCCATCGGTTGATGGTCGGTTCTACTTGTCTAGGACAACGTCCTGGCTAGACGCGATAGGACCTTGATCTATGGCCGTGTCGAAGGAACGGCGAAGGAAAGCGACCGAGCTAGTTGCCACGTATGTATGTCTTACATGGTTGCAAGTCGAGCCGCGCTCAGGCCTGAGCCGAGTGCCAATCAATCCAAGTAGCAATTGATCGAAATAAGAGTCAGATTCTTCATCAATCCATCGATTGATCAACGTTCAACGGAGCAAGAGACGTGAGTACTGCGACAAATAATCAAGAAGGTGCACTCCCAAATTCCAATTCAGGGAGCCCCGGTCTGTTTTCTCATTTCCGGGAGGACTTTCTCGCCTCGATCGTCGTTTTCCTGGTGGCCCTGCCACTTTGTATCGGGATCGCGGTGGCGGTGGGAGTCAGCCCCGCACGAGCCTTGTTGACCGGCATCATCGGCGGCCTGTTCGTCGGCTTCATCGCTGGTTCGCCATTGCAGGTGAGCGGTCCGGCGGCCGGTCTGTTCGTTATCGTGGCGGACCTTTTGGCCAACGGGCGAAGCGCTTTTCTCGAAACAGCCGCCGGAGCTGGCAAGACCGTCGAGAGTTCCGAGGCAATCGCTTACTCGCTTGTCATCTTGGGAGCCGCCGTCTTTATGGCAGGCATTTTGCAGATCATCGCTGGTCGGCTGCGTCTCGGGCAGTGGTTCCGTGCCGTGTCGCCTGCGGTAATCAAAGGAATGTTGGCCGGTATCGGCGTGCTGATCCTGGTGAGCCAGTTTCATGTCATGTTGGATCACCAGGCGATGTGGGGAGATCAGAAGGCCCACGGCGGTTTGCAGTACATGGCTACGATTCCCGAGGCCATTTTAAAGTGCTTCTCGGACGATACCACGCATAATCATCACCTGGCCGCACTCACGGGGATCATCACCCTGGTGACGATGGTTCTGTGGCCGCTTCTTTCGCCAAAGAAGCTGCGAATCTTACCGGCCGCGTTGATCGGAATCTTGGTCGCCACGGCATTTGCGGCGATTGCTCAGCTGGACGTGCAGATGCTTAAGGTACCAGACAATCTGATGACTGAGATTACGTGGCCGAGCGTCTCATGGTTTGAACTGTATACGACTCCGCTCGTTCTAACCGCCGGCGTCGTTATCGCTTTGGTCGCTTCGGCTGAAACGCTGCTCTGTGCTACGGCCGTCGATCAGATGCACAGTGGGGAACGAACCAAGTACGACAAGGAACTGACGGCGCAAGGTGTCGGAAACGCACTCTGCGGTCTGATCGGGGCCTTGCCCATGACGGGCGTGATCGTGCGAAGTACGGCCAACGTTAGTTCCGGCGGAAGAACTCGCTTGTCGACGATTCTGCACGGTGCCTGGCTGTTGCTCTTCGTCGTCGCTTTTCCGTTCTTGTTGTCGTATATCCCACGCAGTGCCCTCGGGGCGTTGCTCGTCTATACCGGCTACAAGCTCGTGAACTTCAAGGAGATCAAGAAACTTTGGAAGGCGGGTCGCAGCGAAGCCGGAATCTTCTTCGTGACGCTTATCGTGATCGTCAGTGTCGATCTCTTGGTCGGCGTTATCATCGGTGTCGCCCTGTCAGCGATCAAGTTGCTCCATCGTTTCTCGTATCTCGAGCTTAAACTGGTGTTTCTCGATGATGGAGTGGTCCGATTGAAAATGAACGGGGCCGCGACCTTCCTGCGGTTGCCGCTGCTGGCTGCCAAGCTAGAGGCGGTGCCCCCGTCCGCAGAGTTGCATGTCGATTTCGAGAATCTCACTTACATCGATCATGCTTGCTTGGAACTACTCATGAGCTGGGCTAAGCAGCACGAAGGTACCGGTGGCAAGTTGTTTCTCGACTGGGAAAGTCTGGCCGGCCGCTTCTCGGCCGCCAACGGCAACGGCAAGAAGCCATCGTTGGGGCTGCCCGCATCCACGTCGTCGCCACCAGCTTCAGAACTCGAAACCGAACAGCAGCCGCTGGTGTCGGAGGGTGATACAAGAGAAGTACCGGCCAATCAGAAAGAAGCCGCTTCCTAATTGGAATGCGGTTGAATCTGGGTAAGGCGCACGTTTTAATAGCCATTAGCTAGGTCGGGGATCATCGACAGCAATGGTTGGCGTGCGCGCATGATAGCGAAGTTGCTCTCAGTTCCATCCCATGAACGGCGCACGGTCGCCAGCTTGTTCATGTACAGCGCGCTGTTGGCAACTTCCTACACATGCGCCAGTACGGCTTCCGACAGCTTGTTTCTCTCTCGCGTCGGCGGCGATGATTTGGCGACTCTTTTTCTTGCCTCGGGCGTCGCCACGATCCTCGTCACTTCGCTGTGGTTCCTGCTGGTTCGCCGCGTATCTCTGGCCGCTTCGCTGCGCCCGTCGGCGGCTGGCCTGGCGGTATTAACGCTGCTGGCCTGGTGGTTTGTTCCTTCCTTTCACAGCTCGGTTCGTGTGCTGGGGGCAATCTACTTGCTCACCCAGGTTCGTGGCTGTGTGAACGCGATCAACGTCGTGTCGGCTATGAATGAACTGCTGGGGCGCCGCTCGAGTCGTCATGCGTGGGCGGTGGTCGGGCTCGGATTGCCCATCGCGGGAATCATCACTGGAGCGGTGATCGGGCTGGAGGCCAACATCATTCAAGTCCGCGACTGGCTGCTGGTCGCGGCGATATTGGATATTGTCATCTGCTTCACGGCGCCGACGGAGAAGTTGGTTCTCTCTCCCTCCACGGAGTCGATGAAGAATACGGTTGAAGTCGAGATGCCGGTCGCCCTGTCGAAGAAATGGGTGGTCAAGAATCCCAATCATTTTCGGATTTGGATTGCGATCTTGGTTGCGGCCCAAGTCGTCGTCCTGACCGTCGTCACATTCGACTGGAAGATCGCTGTCTCGGAGTACTACGAAGCAAGTGAGCAGGGGGCTGTTCGTTACTTCGGGATCTTCTACTGCTGTGTGGGATTCGCCTCGCTGATTGTTCAGGCGATGTTCACGGGTAAGATTATCACGCATCACGGCGTGCGCATTCCCCTGATGCTGATGCCGCTAACGTTCCTGGTAATGAGCTTCTTACTGGCGGTCGGGCCAGGTGCCTTGGGGGCGTTCGTCATCGCCTCGCTTGCCAAGTCGATGGATTTCTGGCGGCGCAGCGTCCACGACACCGCACTCAACGTTCTCTATACGGCCCTCAGACTCAAGCGGCGGCGTGGCATGATCTTTGTCAACGGCGCCGTAGTCAAGCCGCTGGCGGAGATCGGAACGGCCGTCTACCTGGTCACCGGCACGATCTACTCAAGCAATCTGTTCATGGTCGTAGCGGCCAGCTGCTGGTCCATCGCCGTGATCGCCGTGCTTAAGCAGGTTCGGGCCGAAACCGTGAGCCCGGCAGAGCGGCTGAAGATGATGGAGCTTTTAGTCAGCGAAGAGGAAGCCTGAGCGGGCCGCTCTGCGGAGCAGGGGAGAGGGCGCAAAGCGAATGCTCGCGCTAGTAGACCCCGCTGGTACTAGGTCTGCTAGTCTTCTGTGATCAGGTTGAGCAGATCGCCGATCTTGCGATGCGCTTCGATCGGGTGTCGCAGCGGCTTTCCCTTGAGTACCCGATAGCGATTGTGTCGGCCAACGCGTTCACGCTTGATATAGCCGCCTTCTTCCAAATCCAGAATGATCCGCTGAACGGCACGCTCGGTAATTCCGACGAGCGCTGCGACTCGTCGCAGGACGATCTCAGGTTCCGAGGCCAGGACTGCCAGCACGTGCGTGTGGTTGGTCAGGAATGTCCAGCGAGGGAAATCGTCCGTTTTGACTACTGGTTGCCCCATCTGGGACGTTGAATCTCTACGAGTCGATTGATTTGCCATGAGAGTCCTCGTAAATAGTTTCCGTACCTGCGATCGGAAGCTTTCATTAATCTTACCACAATTTCTCAAAAACAGGAAGCATAAAACGCGATAAACTATTGACGAAATAATTGTCGTGAATTATAATGCATGTAATTGGGGTCGTATTTTTGGCCCCAGACCACGATTCAGCAAATACTGATATGACCGCTCATATTCGAGAAACCGACGGTGCCGCTGCTATTTTGGAGCGAATTACCGACAACGATCCATTGCACGAACGGAGTGCCGCGAAACGCGAGCTTGCCGAGGCAATGCGCGCCTGGCCGGGGGAGAAGGGCGAGCTTTGGAGCACCTGGTTTAGCGAGGCCTCCAAAAGCCTCGGTCTTCGTACCAAGACTCTGGAGTGCACTGTCGACGAGGCGTACTCGCTGGCACGTAATCATGCCTCGATCGTTTGCTATCGAGAGCAGGAAGAAGCCAGTCACGACATGTGGCTTGCGGTTCTATCCAAACAGGGCCGCACATTTGAGGTGCTGTTCTACGGGGAGAGCGATGTCGAGACGACAATGTCGGCGTCGGAATTGAAGCAAGTGTTAGAGACTTTCTCGGAAACGGATCAGATTCGTTGTGTGGTGATTCCACCGAACGAAACGTCAGTTCCATCGGCGAGTGGCGCAGAAGGCGGGAGTGGCTTGACACCACTACAGCGGCTCTGGCATCTACTTCGACCGGAAGGCTCCGACATTTGGCTGGTTGGTGTTTTCGCGTTCGCTGTGTCGATGCTCATGCTGGCGACGCCGATCGCTGTCGAAGCGTTGGTGAATACGATTGCCTTTGGTCGATTCTTGCAGCCGATCGCCATTTTGGCCGTAATATTGCTGACATTTCTTGGCTTTCGCGGGGCAATGCGCGCGATGCAAACCTATGTCGTCGAAATCATTCAGCGCCGCCTCTTCGCGCGTGTTGCCGGGGACTTAGCTTTTCGGTTGCCTCGCACCGATCAATCCGACGATCGATACGAACCTGAATTGGTCAATCGATTTTTCGATGTCGTGACCGTTCAGAAGGCGGCGGCTCAACTGTTGCTAGACGGCCTCGGGCTGGCGATGGGAACCTTGATCGGTATGGCGGTCTTGGCTTTCTATCACCCTTGGCTGCTCGGTTTCGACCTGTTCTTGCTGCTATGTATCGCCGTCATCATCTTGGTTCTGGGACGCGGCGCCGTGCCCAGCGCGGTTAAGGAATCGAAGCACAAGTACTACATGGCGGCCTGGTTGGAGGACATCGCGAAGTGCCCGACGACCTTTCGCACCGATGGTGGTGCGGAGTTGGCAATGGAGCGTGCCGACCGCCTGATTCATGAGTATCTCGACGCCCGCGGTAAGCACTTTCGCATTCTGATGCGACAGGTGATTTTCGCGCTTGCGCTGCACGCAATCGCCAGTACGGTGTTGCTAGGGCTAGGCGGCTGGCTGGTCGTCGAAGGGGAGCTGACGCTTGGCCAACTCGTTGCTGCGGAGCTCATCGTGACAGTCATCGTGGGGTCGTTTGCCAAGCTCGGTAAGCACATGGAGAGTTTCTACGATCTGCTCGCCTCGGTCGATAAGCTCGGCGTGTTGTTTGACATTCCGACCGAACGCGAGGACGGATTGCTCGCCATCGATCGAGTCACGCCAGGGGAGTACACCATCGATCGAGGCCAGGTGTCGATGCGATTCGACGCGGTTCGTTTTGCCTGGCCAGGTTCGCCTGCCGTGATTCGTGGCCTTTCGGCGGAGGTGTCGCCGGGGGATCGGATCGCGATTTGGGGACTGGCAGGATCAGGCAAGAGCACGCTGGTTGACATGATTGGCGGGCTGCGGGATCCCTCCTCCGGTCATTTGACGATCGATGGCTTCAATCCTCGCGACATTCGGCCGGACGTGCTGCGACGTCGCGTTGCAACTGTGCGCGGCGGCGAGGTATTCCACGGTACTGTTGAAGAAAACGTTCATCTCCATCGAGCGGACGTATCCGCGACGGATGATCATGAGGTGATGGACGCGTTGGGATTGCTCGAACCGGTGCTCCGATTGCAGGACGGCTGTAGCACGATGCTTGAGAGCGATGGTTCGCCTTTGTCGGAGAGCCAGTGTCGTTTGTTGGCCATCGCCCGGGGAGCTGTCGGCCGTCCGGGTCTGTTGGTGCTCGACGGGACACTCGACACGCTCGGCGAACAGGATCTCGATCATTGTCTCGCATTCCTGACCGATCCACGTCAGCCCTGGACGCTGCTCGTGACAACTGCCCGAGAAGATATTGCCGCCCGGATAGGTACGACGATCGAATTGGAGTCGAACGTCGAATGGACACGTAATCCCGTGGTCGCTTGAGGCAGCTGACCTTTTTCCAGCTGGCCAATTTCCAATGGGTAAGGAACCGCCACGCGGTTTCATTGCCACGACCAAAACCAACGATCCCCAATCAATCGAACGAAACGGCAATCGACATGTCGACACCTTCCTCCGATACCAAACGCATGCTCGCCCCGGCAGCCTACAGTGAATCGGTTCTGCCATCGCTCAAGTTGGCTCGTTCTTCCCGATTTGCGCGCGCAACGGGCAAGGCGCTGTTCCTGTTCTTGGCGCTTGGTTCGCTGTTTGTCGCGCTTGCGCCTTGGCAACAGTCGGTCAAAGGCACCGGAAACGTGATGGCCTACGCGCCATTGGAGAGGCAGCAAACGATCGAGACGCCGATCAAGGGCCGCATCGTGCGGCTTGGTGCGGGAATCTATGAGAACGCCTACGTTAAGCAGGGCGACCTGATTGCTGAGATCGCCGATATCGACACCGGCTATCTTGCCCGACTGGAGGGCCAGCTATCGGCCGCCGGTCGTCAACTCGATGCCGCGGAGTCTCTCCTTGAGGCCAACGTTCGTAATCTCG
Source organism: uncultured Planctomycetaceae bacterium (assembly GCA_964385715.1). Lineage (GTDB taxonomy): Bacteria > Planctomycetota > Planctomycetia > Pirellulales > UBA7805 > MB-PLM-2. The sequence continues at coordinate 1,046 of CAYLRE010000040.1, read as the reverse complement.
AAGCCGCCAAGACGGTTGTCTCGTCGTACGATTCGCAACTGCTGGCCTATCGACGCGTGAAAGAGCAGATCGTGGCTGCCGCCGATGCCGATATCGCTTCGGCCAAGAACAAAGTGGAAGCCGAGCGACAGCAACTCGCTCAATACGAAGCCGCATCGGCTCAGGTGAAAGCCGACTACGAGCGGCAAAAAACGCTGTACGAAGAGCAGATCGCTTCGCAGCTGAAGTATCAAGAGACCCGCAGAAAACGAATGGAAGCCGAGGCCAAAGTCGCCAAGAGCCAGGCTTACGTGCGTGCCGCCGAGAACGAACTGGTCAGCAAACAGAACGAACGAAACGCCAAGGAGCAAAAGGCGCAGGTCGATATCGACTACGCGACGGCCGCCGCTCGTAAGGCGACTGCCGATGTTGCCAAGGCGGAAAGTACGGTTGCCAAAGCACAGTCCGATCTGACAAAGACTCAGAAGGAATTGTTAGAAACGGAAACCAAGGTCGCGCGTCAGCAGAGTCAGACGATCGTCGCTCCGTTCGATGGTTACGTGACTAGAATTACTCCCAATCAAAGCACCAAGGTTCTCAAGGAAGGCGATCCGATTTGCATCATCGTGCCCGACACCACGGACCAGGCGGTGCAGATTTGGCTTGACGGAAACGATGCCCCGCTCGTCGAACCAGGGAGGCATGTACGTTTGCAATTCGAAGGCTGGCCCGCCGTGCAGTTCGCCGGCTGGCCGTCGGTCGCTGTCGGTACCTTTGGTGGGGAAGTTGTGTCCGTCGATGCGACGGACGACGGAAAGGGAAAATTCCGTATTCTTGTGCTGCCTGACGAATCGGATCAGCCTTGGCCGAAGGAACGGTTTTTGCGGCAGGGGGTTCGTGCCAACGGTTGGGTGCTGCTCGATGAAGTTCCGCTGTGGTATGAGATCTGGCGAAATATGAACGGATTTCCGCCCGCTATTTCCACGAACGAGCCCAAGAAAGACAGCAAGCCGCCTAAGCTGCCGAAGCCTTGATCAGCCACGATTGGATAGTTGACTTTAGCGGCG
>CAYLRE010000039.1:0-23457 GCA_964385715.1 uncultured Planctomycetaceae bacterium | reverse complement strand
ATCCGCCGGGCGAGGTCTTCACGCTCAAGCGTCGTGGTATGCCTGATCCCCGCGGTGGCGCGGTAGGTGACTTGCACGTCCAGGTGCAGGTCGAGGTGCCCAAGAAGCTCGACCAGACCCAAGAGGATTTGATTCGCCAACTGGCGGACCACGATCAGGTCAACGTGACACCCCACCGCAAGAAGTTCATGGAACGACTCAAAGAGTTTTTCATTCCTGAAGAGAGTGACGACTAAGTCGACGTCGGACCCTTCGCGGGTCTGCCGACGTACCCGCACGCTTCGGGCTCGTTATCAACATAGATTCCCAAAGACATTGCCATGAGCAAAGAACAAGAAGCTGCTGCTGAGGAAGCCGCGCTGGATGAAACGCTCGCTGCCGATGGTGCCGACGAAACGCTCGCTGCCGAAGGCGTCGTCAAGCTTTCCGAAACGGACGCATTGCAGCAAGAGCTGAATGAGACCAAGCAACGCCTGCTGCGAACGCACGCGGACCTAGAGAACTATCGCAAGCGTTCTTCACGTGAACTTGAGACCGAGCGTCGCTATGCCGCGATGCCGCTGTTGAAGGATCTGTTGCCGGTCACCGACGACATCAAACGGGCGATCGCCGCGGCGGAAGCGAGCGAAGGAGATTCGGGCCTCTTAGAAGGTTTTCGCCTCGTGGCCCAACAGCTCTCGTCGGTCCTGGCCAAGAACCACTGCACGGAGATTCCGGCCGAAGGCGAAGAGTTTGATCCCAACGTGCACGAAGCGATTTCCTACCTGCCGAGCGCCGACCATGAACCGAACACGGTGATGAACGTCACCAGCACCGGTTACAAGCTGCACGATCGCATCGTCCGGCCATCGCAGGTCGTTGTGGCGGCCGAAGTGCCCAAGACCGACTCGTAACTTAGCGTGGCGGCAGAGCGAGTTACGCCTGAAACGAACATCCCCTAACAGGCGCCCAGAAAACAGCTGACCAACAAGCTGCGAGACAAGAAGACATGCCTACCTACGATTATCTCTGCGACGGATGCGGCCACGAGTTTGAGCTGTTTCAGTCGATCTCCGATTCGGTCAAGAAGAAATGCCCTGAGTGCAAGACGAATAAGTTGCGCCGGTTGTTCGGTACCGGTGCGGCGGTCGTCTTCAAGGGTAGTGGATTCTACGAAACCGACTACCGTAGCGATTCGTATAAGAAGGGCGCCCAAGCGGCTAAGAAGGCCAAAGATACCGCCAAGTCGGACGCCAAAAAATCGAAGTCCAAGAGCGGCGATTCTAAGTCGAGCGGCAGCAAGTAGCGTCAGCGGAAGTCGAACGATGGCAACGATGATCTGCCCCACCTGCGAAAGCGCGTTCGAACCGGAGCTCTCCACGGCACTCCCTTTCTGCAGCGCGCGGTGCAAACAGATCGATCTTGGCCGTTGGGTCAACGAAGAGCACGGCATCCCGTACGAAAGCGAAAACGATTTCTCTGAGGGCGATCAGAACTAAGCGCTTGGGCGCGCAGCGGGGCAAACCTTCTTTCCTTTTCATGTGGGCAGCGTGAGCGGGGCAATTTCTATTGCACGGCCCCTGTCGCGTCGTATAATGGCGCCCAGTTTGTGCAGTTTCTCTCGTTAGGAGCATTCTCATGTCGGACGATCCGTCAACCAATGCCAGTCGCTGGCGCGACTACCTGCCCTGGCTGATCCTCGTTCGTTGCTTTCGCATTTCGGTAGGCATGCGAATGCTCGTGCTCGGCGCTGGCGGTGTTGTGGCCACGGTCGCTGGTTGGCGTATCTTCTGGCGCATGTTCGACGGCAGTAGTGATGCCCCGTACTTGCCGCCATGGCCTTGGACCCACGAACTCGTCAATTTGCCCGAAGCGTTGGCCAGCGAGATGACGAAGCCGCTACAGCTAATGCTCGTTGGCAATATTACGCATTTTACGTTGGGCCTGCTCTGCTTAGCTTGGGCGCTGTTGGTCTGGTCCTACGTCGGTGCCGTTCTTACCCGCACTGCAGCGCTTCGACTTTGCCGTGACGAATCGGTGAGTTGGTCGGCCGCTGGTGGGTTTTCGATCAGCAAGTTTCCCGCCTATTTCTCCGCACCAATCTTTCCCTTCATCGGCCTCTTGCTGGCCTCGATTCCGGTCATGCTGTTGGGACTTCTGGCGAACCTGGATATCGGTCTGATCGTGGTGGGGCTCGTCTGGCCGCTGGCGCTACTACTCGGACTGTTCATGACGATCATCATGGTCGGTTTCGTTTTCGGATTCCCGTTCATGTGGTCCACCATCAGCACCGAGGGAACTGACGCATTCGACGCCCTGAGTCGCTCGTATGCCTACGTCTATCAGCGACCGCTGCACTACTTGTTCTATGCCTTTGTGGCGACGGTGCTCGGGTCGCTCGGTTACCTGATTATCAGGATTTTCATTACCGCCGTACCGGAGCTCGCCCTGTGGGCTGCCGATTGGGGAGCTTCCAAAGAAACCGTCGCCGCGCTACGCCAGGCTATTGCTGGTACCGGGCCGGCCGAAGCCTCCGGCATGGCGAGCATCGGGCTGGGACTGATCTTCTTCTTCAGCTCCTGCGTGAAGGTGCTGGCTGCCGGATACCTGGCGAGCTATTTCTGGACTGCGACCAGTGCTATCTACCTGTTGCTCCGGCGCGATGTCGACGCGGCCGAGTTGGACGAAGTATTCCTCGGCGAAGAAGAAGAGTCGTATGGTCTACCGCCGCTGTCGACCGATGAATCGGGAGTGGCCGGCGCTCCGGAAAGCTCGGACGACTCGGGTAGCGACGTCGAGTAAGGCGCTAGTTTCCCTTTGCATACCGAGCAAAGATCTCGCCGGCGGCAGAGAAGAACTGTCCGCGGCTGAAGACCTCGTCGCAACCAGCTTCGCGGGCCGCGGCGAGTTTGTTCTCATGAACGTGCGGTCCAAAGGCGACGATCGCACCTGGCTGCTTCGCGCAAGACCGCAGAGATTCGATCAGGGCCGCGAAATCGAGCCCTGGCATTCCCAGGTCCAGCACCACCAGGGCGACGCTTTCCTCCGAGCACCGTTCGACCACAGCATCGGTCGTGCTGACCGTTTGCAGCGGAATTCCCTGTTGTTGTGCGGGACCGGTTAGTTGCGAGGAGATCATCAAGTCGGCACTAAGAAGCAAGACGGACATGGCTGGCCTGAGTTCGGGAATCTAACGCGAGCAAGAGAGAATGGATTGAAAGGGAAGTTGGCGAAGTAGGAATCGTTAGACCGCCTGCGGTCCGCGAACTGTTTCGCTAATGCGAATCGCGTCGTCCATTGGCAGCACGAAAATCTTGCCGTCGCCGATGGTTCCCTCGCTACCGGTGCGGGCGACGCTGCGAATCACTTCGATCGTTCGCTCGACGAAGTCATCGTTAACCGCGATCTCCAGTTCGATCTTTCGCAGGAAGCCGGTCTTATACTCGTGGCCGCGATACATCTGTGTCTGGCCATGTTGTTGGCCGAAGCCTTGGGCGTCGCAAACCGTCAGTCGTTCGATACCGGCGGCCGTTAGGGCCTCTTTTACGGCGTTGAGCTTGGTCGGTTGAATAATGGCCAAGATGAGTTTCATGGCAGGTTTTCCTGGTCGTTGTTCGCGGCTGCCGCAGGGCGTGCGAAATCGGTATCCTACATTCTACGCAGAAAAGAATACCCCCCGCCGGGCGATCGAAAAAGGGCAATGGCGATGCCCTCTTGATTGAACGATTCTGATGACCGACTTTGTAGAAAAACCCGCCAGCCTTCGTGACTACGGTGCCGATTGCCAGCCGAGCGAGATCCGTTTCTTGGCGGCCGCAGGTGGGTTCAGTGGTGCCGCGTTCTGGCAGTTGCAGACGCCGCGAGGACAGCTCTGTTTGCGCCTTTGGCCGGTGGAACACCCCAAGCGTGAGCGGCTCGAACAAATGCATCAGCTGCTTCGACACGTGGCGGGCGAGTGCGATGTTCCTCTTCCGCTGCCGATCGAGACGAACGAGGGGCGTTCGTATACCGAGCGAGACGGTCGTCTTTGGCAGCTGGAACCGTGGATGCCAGGCGAGGCGAACTTCCAGGCTCAGCCGACCGATGAGAGGCTTACCGCCGCCATGGTCGCTCTGGCCAAGTTTCATAACGCAGCGGCGTCGTTCCCCTCACCAGAAGTGCGCACCGCTGTTTCACCAGGCATTGCCGCCCGGCTAGAGAAGCTGCAATCTTGGACGGACCAACGTATGACGGAGTTGCTCCAGCAGATTCAGTCCCGTCGCCGCGACGAACTGCTGCCGGTTTATAAGCACGTGCGCGACATCGTGACGAACTTTCGCGCCGCCGCGCCGGCTGTGCAAAAGTATCTCAAAGCGAGCGCCTCGAGCGAGCTAACGCTCATTCCCTGCATTCGGGATATCCACGACGGTCACGTGCTGTTTCAAGGGTGCGAGGTTAGCGGTCTGATCGACTTCGGTTCATTCAACTTCGATCATCCGACCTGTGATGTGGCGCGGTTGCTCGGCAGTCTGGTCGGCGACGATGTGCGTCTCCGTCAAGAGGGGCTCGCGGCCTATGAAGAGCTACGCCCGCTGGTGTTGAGCGATCGGGCGTTGGTACGCGTGTGGGATCAATCGACCACGCTCCTGTCTGGCATGAATTGGTTGGAATGGATCTTTCTTGACCGACGACAGTTCGAGTCATATCACGCGGTGGGAGAACGCTTGGCGAGAATCAGTCAGCGGCTGAGCTACCTGGCCCGTGGGTGATAGCCACGCTATCACGACGTTGCGGCACTGCCCTTTCAAGTGATCGCGGATCATCGAACCTGATATATGTGAACTGCCTCACTGCACTTTGCCCCTAGTTGTACCGATGATCTGTACTCCCCCGCGCGCCGATCTACAGGCGAGTATCGTTTACATTGACCCTTAGGGCGTTTGGCCCGTACAATTCTCCCTGAAATGACGGGGCCTCCAGATAGGACGTGCCTGCGGAAACGACGGGCCCATAATTCAAGCAGCCAACGTGAGTAGGTAATCAGCGAAATGAAGACAGCTTTGCAAGAGAAGATGGTGCGTGCTGGGCGATTGGTGGTCATGGTCGTGGCGATGGCCTGCGCGTTGACGACGACACTGGCCGAGGCTCAGTTTGGTGGACCGGCGAAGGAGGTGAACTTCAGCGCGGTTATCTTGCCTGCAACCGACAAGCTGCCGGCGCGACTCGCGATCACCGCGACCATCGACGACGGTTGGCACATCTACTCGATTACACAGGCCAAAGGTGGTCCCCGCCCGACGAAGTTCAGCTTCGATGCCTCGGGCGATTTCGAAATCGCCGGCGACTTCACGCCCGACAAGCCCCCCAAGGTCCACGTCTACCAAGACATCTGGCCCGACCTGAACGTCGAAGAGCATCACGGCACAGTCGTTTGGACCGCCCCGCTCAAGTTCGCCGCTGGCGTCAATCCGGCCGGTGTGGAAATCACCGGTAGCGTGAAGGGGCAGGTCTGCAACGACGAGCAGTGCAACAACTTCAAGAAGGCCATCTCGGCTGAGACGGAGTAGGTTCGTTTCGTCGGTTGCTCTGGCGTGGGTGGCTCCTGGTCCAGGCACTGGCGCCCCTCATTCGCCTCCTCGTCGGTGCCCCCCTCCTCGTCCGTGACCCATTACCGCTTTCTCTACGTAATGGGAGGGTACGGCGAAGGTGTTGCCGTCCGCCGCCGCTGGTAGGCTCGGTACCGTAACACGTGCAGCTGTCTTGGCTTGCGGAGTGTCGAGAGTTGCTGCTAGCGGTGCCGGCAAGGAACGGATGATCCGATAGTGCGGTAGTTCACGGACATTTCGCCCCTAAATGCTGATAGTTCTGGTGAGGATCATTGGCTATAAGGCGTGCGGGAAATCGGCCTGCGCCGCGAGCTGGGCGTGTTGGCAACGCTAACGCGGACGATGTCCGACGTCTATGATATGGCCTGACTTTGGGATATAGCCTGACTTTGGTCGGTGATCGCGGTCTTGAGAGCCGTGAATTGTTGGCGTCATCTTAAACGAATTCAATCAGCGAACAGAGAACTCGCGATATGACACAGCGAAAGTATTTCATGCCATCGAGTTTCACTTCACCGGTGCGTACGTTCTTGCTGGCGTTTGCGTGTCTTGCCTTGCTCTTTCAGACCGAGGGCGCTCAGGCCCAGTTCGGCAATCGACCAGCGCAACAACTCAAGCTCGAAGCGGCCGTAGCACCGGCAACGGACAACATCCCTGCGCAATTGGTCATTACCGCCACGATTAAGCAAGACTGGCACGTGTACTCGGTAACGCAACCGAAAGGCTCGCCGGGGCCAACTCGAACGACCATCAAGCTCAACGATACCGAGGGAATCAAGCTGGCTGGTCCATTTGCGGCAACGGCGATTCCTGAGATCAAGCCGGCCGACGCGATATTTACAGTCGACTCGGAGTTTCATTACAACACGATCACCTGGGTGGCTCCGCTCGAGGTGCCCGATGGCGTTGATCTGGCCAATGCCACGCTCACCGGATCGGTGCGGGGACAAGTATGTCAGGCAGAGCAGTGTGTGCCCTTTGTCAATCCGTTTGAAGCGGAGCTCGATCCGGAACTGAAGGCTCCGGCGACCGTGGCGCATGCTTCCGCCGGTGATTCCGGTGGGCGCGAGGGAGTGTTGCCACTTTGGACGGCGCTCGGTTTGGCCTTCCTTGGCGGTATCGTGCTCAACGTGATGCCCTGCGTGCTGCCGGTGATCGGACTGAAGATTCTGGCCTTCATCGAACAAGGTGGCGAGAGTCGCTCCAAGGTTTTCTTCTTGAACTTTTGGTACTCCGCCGGCGTGATTGCCGTTTGGTTGGCGTTGGCGCTGCTTGCGACCTTCTTTGGGCTCACACTCGGTTCGATCTTTGACCGGCCGGAATTCAGCATCGTCATGGCGTCGGTCATCTTCGTCATGGGGTTGAGCTTCTTAGGCATCTGGGAGATTCCGATTCCCGGTTTCATCGGCACCCAGGACGTCACCAAGTTGGGAGAGCGAGAGGGTTACGAAGGCGCCTTTGCCAAGGGAACGATCACAACCATTTTGGCTACGCCCTGCTTAGGGCCGTTCATGGGTGGCCTGTTCGTCGGCATGCTCGGACGCCCGGCGATCGAGGTGTACGCTATCTTCTTCGCCATTGGCCTCGGCATGGCGTCGCCCTACTTGATCATTGGTGCGATCCCCAAGGCAACTCGCTTTCTGCCGAAACCAGGGGCCTGGATGAATACCTTCAAGGAGGTGATGGGCTTCTTCCTGATTGGTACCACGGTTTACCTGCTGACGCTGCTCAAACTGCATCTCGTGGTGCCGACGATGGTGCTCTTGATTGGACTAGGTGTGATGTGCTGGTGGATCGGACGAGTACCCCCAACGGCCGATCCTTCGCGCCGCTGGCGAGCGCTCGGTGAATCGGTTGCGGTAGCCTCGATGATGGGCTTGTTGGCGTTCTATGTGATCGCGCCCGAGATGGCATCGCGAGTCGAGTTCGGTAAGTGGCAATACTTCGATTACGAGATCGAACGAATGGTTGCCGACGGGGAGTTGGAACTCAAGGGCGAACTGCCGGTTTTCCAGCGGCCGTGGCAACCGTACACGCACCGCAAGTTCAAATGGCTGGTCAAGAACAACAAGCCGATCTTGATCGACTTCACGGCCGACTGGTGTCCGACCTGTAAGACCAACGAGAAATTTGTGCTCAAAACGGCGGCCACGAATCGGCTGCTGCGCGAGCATGGAGTCTATTCGCTCGTGGCCGATCTATCGCACGTCGATGAAGCGGCCGACGCCGACGCCAAGTTGGAAGAACTCGACGTCGATGGCATTCCGCTGGTCGTCATTTACCGACCGGGCGATCCGACCAATCCGGTGCTGCTACCTGGCACGCTGACAACGGCTCAGCTTCATGGTGAAATCAAGAAGGCACTCGGGATCACCAAGATGGCACTGGGAACTTCTGACGCTCAGAGTCAGTAAGGCCGCAAACGTCGGTGGTGCCGGGGCTTGCTTGCTACGCCCAGTTGCCCTCTTGCTAAGCCCAGTTAACCGTGCGGTCGCCTTCGTGAAACTTGCCGATCACCCAGCTATCGAGGCCACAGTCGGCAAGTTGGTGTTGAATGCTGTCGGCATAGTACGGGCTGACCACGAGCACCAGGCCGAGGCCCATGTTGAAGACGGTTCGCATTTCGTCGTCTTCAATCTCACCCAGCTGCTGTAGCCACTGAAATACCGGTGGGACTTCCCAGCTGTCGCGATCGATCGCCACGCGAACCCCTTCAGGCAGGATTCGTTCCAGGTTCTCGAACAGACCACCACCGGTGATGTGGGCGATTCCGTGGACCACGTTCTTCACGCGGTAGTGCGACAAGATCTTTCGCACCGGGCGAACGTAGATTCGTGTTGGCTCTAAGAGCACCTGGCCGACCGTTTGATCGAGCGCTTCGACATGGTCATCTACGCCGAGACCGGCCATCTCGAAGACCACCTTGCGAGCCAGGCTGTAGCCGTTGGAGTGCAATCCGCTTGAGGCGATGCCGAGCACGACGTCGTCTGCCGCGATGGCACTGCCGTCGAGCATCGTTTTGCGTTCGACCACACCGACGCAGAAGCCCGCCAGGTCGTAGTCGCCGCGAGCGTAGAGGTCCGGCATGATCGCCGTCTCTCCACCCAGCAGGGCACAATCGGCGTCGATGCAGGCGGAAGAAATTCCGCTGACAACCTTCTCGAGCATATCGGGATCGTCATGCGACATCGCGATATAGTCGAGAAAGAACAGCGGCTCCGCACCACAGCAGATCGCATCGTTGACGCTCATCGCGACCAAATCGATGCCGACTGTGTCGTGCACGCCGGTCATGTTCGCTACTTTGAGCTTCGTGCCCACACCGTCGGTGCAGGAGATCAGCACTGGATCCTCATATTGCCGGGCGAACAGCTTGCTGGAAAAGTCGAGCTGGAACAGGCCGGCAAATCCACCGGGATTCTCCAAAACCCGCGGGGTGTGCGTGCGGCGCATTAGAGAGCCGAGCCGCGACATCGATTCGCGATAGACCTCGAGGTCGACGCCTGCGTCCTTGTATGTCGCCTTGGCCATGCGCTATGGGGACTCTCTGGGAAAGGAGGGGCTCTCTGGGAAAGGTAGCAAACGGTCGATTCTACGGCCGCGTGAGCGGAACTGTCAACGATCGGCCGGCACCGGAGCAGCAACGCAGCAGGTCTCGGGCAGCCCGTCGAGCGGCACCGCTGGCGGCCCCCGTTCGCGGCTGCTATTTTCGTTGGAACCACGAGGTATCGCCCGCCGCAAAACCTTCCAGCCCGACCCAACTACCCATGAATCAGTCTGCTCAATCTTCGCCCAAGGGTTCCCAAGCCTTTGAACGTGCCAAACAAGTCATTCCCGGCGGCGTGAACAGCCCAGCCCGGGCGTTCGGGGCCGTTGGTGGAGATCCGCTCTTTATCGAGCGAGCCGAAGGGGCCTATCTCTACGACATCGACGGTCACAAGCTGATCGATTACATAGGGTCTTGGGGGCCGATGATCCTCGGGCACGCCCACCCTGAAGTGGTCGCCGCGGTGCAGGAAGCGACCGCGCGAGGAACCAGCTTTGGAGCTCCCACAGAGGCCGAATCGGAACTCGCCGAGCGGATCGTCGATTGCGTCGATTCGGTCGAGAAAGTCCGTCTCGTCAGCTCCGGTACCGAAGCGACCATGAGCGCCATTCGCCTGGCTCGTGGATTCACGGGGCGAAACAAGATCATCAAGTTTGCTGGCTGCTACCACGGCCACGTCGATAGTCTGCTAGTGGCCGCGGGCAGTAGTGCCGCCACGCTGTCGGTTCCCAATTCACCCGGTGTCACGCCAGGCACCGTGGCCGATACGATTGTACTGGCCTACAACGATGTGGCCGGATTCGAAGCAGCCATGGCGGCCGATGGTGATGAGATTGCGGCCGTAATCCTGGAGCCGGTCGTCGGCAATATGGGCTGCGTTGTACCGAGTGAGGAGTTCCTGGCTGCTTTGCGTGGTCTGACCGAAAAGCATGGTTCCTTGCTAATCTTCGACGAAGTGATGACCGGATTTCGGGTCGCACTCGGCGGAGCCCAGTCACTGTTCGGCATTCGTCCCGATCTGACGACACTCGGCAAGATTGTCGGCGGTGGACTGCCAGTGGGTGCCTACGGCGGACGGGCCGACGTGATGAATCACATCCTTCCCGCCGGCGATGTCTTTCAGGCAGGCACGCTCAGTGGTAACCCGCTCGCCACCGCGGCCGGCAGTGCCACGCTCCGACTGCTCGCCGATTCATCGCCGTACGATCGTTTGGAAGCGTTGTCCGCGCGATTGGCCGATGGTCTCACGGCCGCTGCTACTGCGGCGGGAGTTCCTCACACGCTCACCCGCGTCGGCAGCATGATGACGCTGTTCTTCAATCCGGAGCGGGTCACCAACTGGGATGTGGCCAGTCGGTGTGATACGGCGAAGTTTGGGCAATATTTTTGGGGGCTCATCGAACGAGGTGTCTACATGCCGTGTAGCCAGTATGAGGCCCTGTTCGTCTCGGCGTCGCATACGGAAGAAGACATCGATGCGACCGTGGCCGCCGCCACCGACGTGCTGGCAAATCTCAACGGCTAAAGAGTCGACACCTCTCAACGGCTAAAGAGTCGACACCGCTCGACAATAACGCATCAGCGCGAGAGAATGCGTTGGCGTGGTCGATGTGACTGTTTTGCAGCTAAATCACCATTGGACTGGCAGTTTGCTGCTCATCCACAGACGTCGCCGGTTCTATGGCCCCGAAGGCCTGCGGCATATAATGAGCGGTCCCCATTGTCGGCCCTTGGGAATTCGCTTCCGGCGGTCGACCCTTCCGCCCTTGATAGGCACGATCCTTCCTTATCGAATACTGCTCGCGCTTAGGTAGCCGAACGCGTCGCGTCCTCATGTGGACAATTTCTGACCGGTCGGTGAATGAGTATTGAATTTATGACGCAGGCTCGCCCTCCACGATTCACTCGCTGGCACTGGCTCATTGTGCTGGCGTTCCTGGGCTTTGGTCCGGTGCTTGTCATTGGCGCGATCGAAGCCAAGAAGACGCAGGGCAACAACATCGAGCAGTGGTTGCCGGCGGACAATCAGGCTTCGATCAATCACAAGCATTTCTTGAAGCACTTCGGCTCCGATGAATTCGTCATGGTGAGCTGGCAGGACTGTACGCTCGACGATGAGCGGCTACCGCGATTCGCCGAGGCCGTGCGAAAGCACGTGGAAGTGGAAGGCGAGCATGCAGGCGGCGCTGCTACTGAGGAAGGCGCGCACTCCGGAGAGAAACCTGAAAATGAAGGTCTCTTTGCCAGCGTTTCGACCGGAGCGGAGATGCTCGCCAAGTTGATGGAAGCGCCGACGAACCTGAGTCGCAAGAAGGCGCTGGAGCGACTCTACGGCGTGGTTGTTGGCCGTGACAAAGAGATCACCGGCACGATCATCGTCTTTTCCGAGAAGGGGGACGAGGATCGCGTGGCAACGATCCAGCGGATTCGCGAGATCGCCCAAGCCGAATTCGGAATTGCAGCCGTCGATCTGCACATGGTCGGCGACGCGGTCACAAACGCTGCGGTCGACGTGGAAAGCAAAGGTGCGGTCGACGGATTGATTGGAATGTGCGGTCTCGTGGCCCTGGTGATGGCCTTGATCAGTTTGCGCAGCGTGCGTCTATTGGTCGTTGTATTTGTGACCGCCGGCTATTGCTACCTGATGGCCCAAGCGGCGGTCTATTACATCGACTTCTCGTCGTTCTCCAATTTCTTTGGCGGCAAGATGAACCTGGTGTTGTTCGTCATGCCGGTCCTGATCTACGTGCTGGCTATCTCCGGCGGCGTGCATCTGGTGAATTACTACAAAGACGCGGCGCTGGAGAAGTCGCTGCTGGAAGCCCCTGGCGAGGCGATCTCCCACGGCTGGGTTCCCTGCGCGTTGGCCGCTTTCACGACTGCCGTCGGTGTCGGTTCACTGGGGGTGAGCAATATTCGCCCGGTCAAGGATTTTGGAACGTATTCAGCGTTCGGAGTTTTGGCCAGTCTGATCGTATTGTTCTACCTGCTCCCTTCGCTGCTGGCCTTGCTCGACAAGATTTGGATTAAGCTTCGTCGTGGTCGCATTCCCGATTGGCCTAAGCGAGTTGAAGAGGGAAATGACTCACGGGCCATGGCCTTGGTCGATCGCATTAGCTCGGTTTTTATCAAGCACCACGGAGTTACGTCGACGCTTTGTGTGATCGTGTTGGCCCTGTTCGCGTGGGGTGCGCTGTATATCAATACCGATCTCAAGCCGCGGCGTTTCTTCCCGGCCGACCATCAGCTCAACACCGACTACAAGTGGGTGGCCAAGACCATCGGTCCGCAGGTGCCGATTGAGATTTTGGTCAAGATCGATACCGAAGCGTCGCAGATGAACATGCTCGAGCAGCTAGAGCTCGCCGCTGGTGTTGAGAGCCGCATCGAAGCGACCAGTGAAGTTGTTGCCTCGCTCTCTGCTGCCACTTTCCTGCCCGCGTTCGACGAGACTCCGCGTAGTCAGCGGTACGTGGTTAACAAACGCCTCAACGAAGGACGTGAACGACTCCGCGAAGCACTGATGCTAGGCCGTGACGGCAATGAGAACCTGTGGCGAATCTCCTGCCGTACTCGCCAGCTGGAGGACCATGAAGGCTACGACCAGACGCTCAATGTCGTGGAGTCGTGTATCGACGAATACTTGGCAGGGCGACTGAAACGCTACAACGAACTGCTCGAGAAGATTCCGGCCACGATGGAGAAATCTCGCCAGAAAAGTCGCGAGGAATTCGCCGCCGTCGCAAAGACCTTAGCCGACAAGCCCGAAGAGCTTGAAAAAGCCAGGAAGGAACTCGAAGGAGACATCGCGGCGGCCGATAAAAGAGAACGCATTCTTCTCGAACAGCTCAAGGACCCCGCCGCCGGCGTCAATGTCGTGGTAACCGGGATGGTGCCACTGTTCTTCGACGCGCAGCGAGAATTGTTTGACAGCCTCGTCGAAAGCTTCGTGATGGCCTTCGCCCTGATCGCCATCCTCATGATCATCTTGCTGCAAAGTTGGCGGGCTGGCCTAATCTCGATGTTGCCTAATGTCTTTCCCGTTGTGGTGATCTTCGGGGCCATGGGTTGGGCGGGGCGATTCGTCGATATCGGTTCCATGATGACCGCCAGTGTGGCGATGGGGATCGCCGTCGACGATACGGTTCACTTTTTGACCTGGTTCCGCCGCGGCATGCACGAAGGGATGACGCGTCACCAAGCGGTCGCCCACGCCTACCGCCGCTGTGCGATGGCAATGACCCAGACGACGGCCATTGCCGGGCTGAGCCTGCTCGTGTTCGGCTTCAGTTCCTTCCAGCCGGTTTCGCAGTTTGGCACGCTGATGTTTGTGCTGCTGATTGCCGCACTAGTGGGTGATTTGATCTTCCTGCCTGCCTTGCTTGCCGGTCGCGCCGGAAAACTGTTCGAGGACAAGCGGGACGAAGCGGTGGCCGCCACGCCGTCAGAGGAACCGCAACCGGTCGAAGTTTCGTAGGATCGGCCCGTCTCAATGAACGGGCACGCGCACCTCGGCGAACGCCTGTTCGACTTCTGCCGCCTGACGGGCTTCGTCCCAACCGAGTTCCGCGCCGACGATTCCTGCCAGTTCGCGTAGCACCGCGTCACTGGCGAGCCCGATAATCGCGATTGTGCTGCGGCGGCAGACCAGGTCGGTCAGATGCTCCACCTGTTCTTCGCGGGCGATGCGGCGGATTTCCCCCACGCCGTATGAGGGTAGCGTCTTGAGTGGCTCCTGTTCACCGGCAGCATTTGCCATCGCCTCGGCCACACTTCCATAACGATCGAGCAGGTCTCGTACACGTTCTTCAGCGAGTCTCGAGCTCCTCGCAACTCGCGTCACCCATGCGGTCCGCTCGTCGTCACCACGCGGGCAATCCTTTCCACCGCCGATCGGCAGATTCTCGGTCGAACAAATCCGCTCACGCTCTAAATACGCGAGCGTTTGATCCGCCGCCTGTTCAGCAAGAGCTCGAAACGTCGTCCACTTGCCACCGATGATGCAATGGATCGGGAAAGGACGCTCGGCGGTCGGTTCGATCTCGCGAAACGAATGGCCGCGACTGATGTTGGCGGTGAATGCACGGTCGCTGGCCGGCAGCGGACGCACACCACAATAGACAAACACCACGTCGTCGCGCGTGACGGTGATCTTGGGAAAGGCGTCCTTGAAGGTGGTCAGGATGTAGTCGACTTCCGCTTCCTCGCAGCGAGCCATGTCAGGGTCTTCGACCGCGATATCGGTGGTTCCCATGATCACTCTGCCGAGGAACGGGAACATGATACAAACTCGACCGTCGGCATGTTGGTAGTAGGCCATCTGTCCGGCCAGTGCCCGGTGCAGGGCAGGGGACTCAACGACTAGGTGCGAGCCTTTGGTGCCGCTCATGTAGTGAGTATCGAGACCGAGCGAGGCGTTGACCTTGTCGACCCAGGAACCGGCCGCATTGATGACGATCTTTGGGCGAACCGTAAACGTGTCACCTGCCACTTCGTCTTTCAGGACAACCGCGCCATCCTCCACACCGAACGAAGCCGCGTAGTTCAAGGCGTGGCATTCCGCGTTCGCTTCTCTAGCGTCGCGAATCATTTCGATGCAAAGCCGCTCCGCCTGCGTGATCCAGGCATCCCAGTAGGTTGCCGTGGCCACGATCTTCTCGTTGATCTCCGGCATCTGCTCGATCGAGTTTTTGCGCGACGTGAAATGGTGCCGCGGCATCAGCCGCTGCTTGCGGGTGATCCAGTCATAGAACATCAGACCAAACTTGATTGGCACAATTCCCCGTAGTCCAGGCCGAGCTCGAAACCCCAGAAAGATCTGAATCGAACGGAAGAGTCCGCCGAACCAGGAGAGCAGCGGAATGGTCGTCTTTAACGGCGAGACATAGTGCGGTGCGTTTTCTAGCAGCCGGTTGCGTTCGATGAGCGATTCGGAGACGAGTTCGAACTCGCGGTTCTCTAGGTAGCGCAATCCGCCATGGATCATTCGCGACGACTTACTGCTCGCGCCGGCGACGAAGTCGGCCTTGTCGACTAGCAGGCAATCGATTCCCTGCAGAGCCAATTCGCGGTACAGGCCAATTCCGTTGACGCCGCCGCCCAAGATGAGCACCGAGACATCGGGCTTCTGCTGGAAGTGAGCAATCGTTTCCTGCCGATAACTCATCGCAAAACGGACCTCGGGTGCGAGAACACGATGGAGAGCGAGATGCTCGACACTGCGCCGATTATAGCCGATTCGAGAAGGGTGCTAGGCACCTTCGGCCGACAAATCGCGAAAGGCCTGCTGCTGGCCGAACAGTCGAAGCCGCTCGATGTAACCGCGATGCAGTGCCGGGCGGGTCAGCTCGACGGCCTTGGATGAGCATTGAACGGCCTCTTCAAAGTTGCCTGACTCGGCATGGGCACAGGCTAGTACATCGAGCCAAGTTGGCGACTGCCAGTGAGTTCGCTCACAACCTTTGGTCGCAATGGCGACGGCCGCTTCGGCATCGCGAAACTCTTCTTCCGGACAGGTCGCGCGAATCCAGGCCAATGAAAGGAAGATGTCTGCCAGTCCCGGGGCGGCTTCCGCGGCGGCGTGTAGATCGACCACGGCTGCCTGGTAGTTGCCCTCTCGTCGGTGTGCCCGTCCTCGCTGGAGCAGCGACTCGGCGAATGTTCCACCGTGAGCTGCGCGCGCGTCGATCGCGCGGGTGAAGTCGGCGATGGCCGCCTGGTCGTCCGACTGCGTCGCGTATGTCATGCCGCGATTGAATAACGCCAGTTCATCGGCCGGGTTGATTTCAAGTGCCGCCGTGAAGTCGGCGATTGCTGCATCGTAGTTGCCGGCGATACCGTGGATGTTGCCCCGATTGTTGTAGGCTCTCGATCGCTGAAAGGCCGCTGCGGGGAACTCACCCTGGTTCTGCTCGAGCACTTGCGTCCACAGTATGACCGGATCAACCCAGGCATCGTTGCGGACGTGTGACAAGGTGGCCAGTAATGCGATGACCAGGCAAACGGATGCTGGTTGTAACATTCCGGTAGAGGCAATTCGTAGTCGTGATAGTTTGTAAGCCCCGTAGGCCGCCAGCAGCGACACGCTGGACATCGGCAGATAGAGCCGGTGTTCGTACATCATCTCTAGCGGTAGCACCGTTGATTCAATCACCAGGTGCAAGAAAAACCACAGCAGGCAGAACGACAGCAGCCGGTGGCGCTTCGCCGCGACGATTGCCAGCGTCAACAGGCTGCCTAGCAGCGCCAGAGCGAGTGACGTTGAGGCGGGGTCGTTAAGCGAACGCGAAGTTTCAACACCGTGCAGCAGGCTTAGCCGCTCGGGGGCCGGGTAGGCGATCAGTCCTAGATAGTCAGCGACCACACGAGGTTGCGTGAGCAGTCGCTCGCCGACCGTGAAGTCGCGCGTGGCGTAACCGCGTTCGAGTCGAGCGAGCGGATTGCCATCGAGATAGAACATGGCCACGGCCAGCGTCATCGCAGCCGCTGGCAGAGCGAACCGCATCAGCATTCGCTTCAGCCAGGCGGTGCTCAAATCTTGGAAGAAGTACCACTCGTAGAGCAGGACGGCCGCCGGGAGTGTGGCCGCGATTTGTTTACTGCCCAAGGCGAGTGCCCAGGCGAGCAGCGACATCGCCCAGAGCGACCAACGTGTTTTGGGTCGCTGGCTGAGGCGGCCGTGCACATACAGCAATAGCGCCGCCAGGTAGAGCAGGGTTGCCATGCTCGTCATGCGTTGCACGACGTAGGTGACCGCCTGTGTTTGAATCGGATGAGCGACGAACAATAGGGCCGCCGCCAGGGCCGTCCAGCGCGCGGTCGCTTCGCCGCCGCCAAACTGGCCGAGCCGCTGCAGTTGAAGTAGCGTCAGCCGGGCCAGGGCAAAGACCAACAGGCCGGTAAGAATGTGAATGGCTATGTTGACGATCCGCTGGCCTGCCACGTCCCCGGCAAAGGCCCAATGCGTGATCGCGAAGCTGACGTAGGCCAGCGGGCGATCATTATCACGACTGGCGAATGCGGCGCCGGAGAGTTGTTCCCAACTCCAGCTGTTCATCTGCACGTGCGGATTGTGCTTGATGTTGGCCACGTCGTCGAATACCAGCGGGGCGTCGAGCGTGTGTTCGTAGATGCCAATCGCCAGGAGCGTAAGCGCGAGCGCGACCAGTGTGCCGCTGGGGGCGCATTGGTTTGACGTGCCTGTTTCTCGTGCAGGATCGCCAGCGTCGGAGTCGCGTTTATGAGCGTCGCTGTCCATGGGGAAACGGAATGGCCGATCGGACGAGTGGTGGGAGGGAGTGTGCACGGCTCAGGCCAGGCGGTGATTATCTGTGAGCGCGCAGCGGGGGCTGGTGAAATGTACCACGTGAAAGAGGTCGCGGTCGGAGGAAGGAGGCCGCGAGTGAAGGCGAAGGGGCAGGTCGTGCTGATTGTGCGGTGCAGCAGGAGAAAACGCTGGCTCAACCGACCGATTCTGCCTTCCAGAGGGTTAACCAGTTCAACTCAAAGGCAGGAAAGGCGACTTTCGAGAACCAGTTTTCTGCGAGCGGAAACTGCTGCTCCACGGCTACCAGGAGCTCCTTATAGCCGGAGCACTCTTCGGCCACTTCAATGAAGGTATCCGACCCGCGAAGGCGAAAGCCAAGACAAATAACGTCGTAGCTAAGCATGTCGAGCTTGTATGCCACGATCTCGGTGACGTCGTCCCACAGAGCGTCGATCGGTTCGATCTTCTCGCTCGTCAACCGAAAACCGAAGTTGCAGATGGAGACTCTTGGGTATGAATCAGTTTCTTGTGACATGGGACCTTGCCGTTGTGCAAGAGTTGGCAAAGGGCGAGATGCGGCTAACCGACAGCTTCGATAAACGTCGAGATGATCTTCCCTTTGCGTACCAAGGCAATTCCTTGCAAGGGAACGGCTCCCTCTTGCGGAGCGAATTCCCAGAGCTCATCGCCAGGCCGCTTCTTGGCGAGAAGTCGCTCCCAATCGGCACGACAATCCGCATTTGCAAAGTCTAGTCGACGATCGACATCTGCTAGCTCTACGCGACACTTCAGGTACGAGCTGGGAAGTTCTACCATCGGGCGACCCTGCGACAGCATGGACTTGCACGCGACCGTCCTGCCAGAATCCTAAATATAATACATCGGCTCGTTCGCTTTGGCCGCCGAGGCGACCAGGTCGGCGAACGTGATCCCCGAGAGCAGGGCCGCTTGGGCTTCGCTCGCTTCGGTCCAGGCAGAATGCAATGCCCGAGAGAGAGGGCTTGCTGTGTCGAGATTACTGGCGGTGGCCAGGGGGCCATCGATTGCTTCCATCACTTCGGAGAGCGTGATCTGCTCTGGCGAACGCAACAGGCGGTAACCGCCGCTGGCACCGCGGGTGCTGGTGACCAGGCCGACCCCTTTGAGTTGCAAGAGAATCTGAACCAAGAACCGCGAAGGGATGCCGTGCTCGTCGGCGATCTCACGAATCCGCACTGGCTCGCCCGAGGCAAATTGCTCGGACAGCTCGAGCATGGCGATGCAGGCGTATTCGGTCTTGGCGGAGATTTTCACGGCAGATACCTGAGTGTTCCTCGGGTGCCACTGGCTCCGCCAGTGCTTTGTTGTCGTGTGGCTCGGCGCTCGGCCTCGCCCTCCCGATGCGTTCGCGTCCCGATGCGCCCGCACTACTTATTGTCACCCAAGGCGTGCAGGCCGCATTCCGTCTTAGCCGTGCCGGACCAGCGACCGGCCCGTTCGTCTTCGCCGAACAGCACCGCGCGGGTGCAGGGCTGGCAACCGATGCTCGGATAACCTTGGTCGTGCAGTGGGTTGTACGGGACTTCTTCGTCGATGATCCGTTTCCAAACGTCCGACTTCGTGGCGTTGGCCAACGGGTTGATCTTCACCAGGTTGAACTTCTTGTCCCAGCCGACGATCGGCGCCTGAGCTCGGTCGGGGCTTTGATTGCGACGAATGCCGGTGAACCAGGCGTGCATGCCGACGACCGACTCACGCAGTACCTTGATCTTGCGATCGAAGCAGCACTTATCCGGATTGAGTTGGTGGAGCGGACCGCCGTTCGCCTTTTCGTACTCTTCAACGCTCTGTTCGTGGCTGTGGTAGGCGACGGTGATGCCGTACTTGGCGGCGATTCGATCGCGAAGTTGATGCGTCTCGGGGAACTGGTAACCGGTTTCCAGATTGAAGACGTAAACGTCTTTGTTGACCTTGGAGAGCATCGACAAGATCAGGCAGCCTTCGGGGCCAAAGGCGGTGCCCATCGTCAGCTTCGGGAAGAAGCGATCGACGCCGTACTGGACGATCTCGTCCGGCGTGGCGGTTTCCAGCCGCGCGTTGGCCTCGGCCAGCTCGGCCAGCAGTTCCTTGGTCGGCTCGAGTGGTCCATCGTCTGGGGACATGTCGGACGTCGTTTCTAGGGCGATGTCAGTGGCCATGGCTTAATGTTAAGTAAGTTAGTAATGAAGGTCAACAATGGGCGTCTCTACCTAAATCGGCCCAAATGGAACCACTTCTTCAACCTGTATCGATTATGCGGCCACTTTTCGAGCTCTCATGCTAGCACTCACCGGAGTCTTGGACAGGAAAGACGGATCGGCGACTGCTTATGCGTTTGCTCGCCCAAAGTCAAGATCTTGATTCTCCTTTTCGCGGCGCAAGAATGGCTGTGTGCGAGGTGGGAACTGCTTCTCGCACAGCCAATCGCTGGTATATCTGGATTGGGTCTTTCCAGGTGAGTTACCGGCGCATCTCATTTTCGCGGAACCACAGGGGATAACCCGCAGAGGCCGAGCCCCCTGGCAACACCTAAACCGCTTGTACGGAATAGATAAGGAAAAACTTTCTGTTCGCGTTTTTGACCCACCCCAAAACGTGACATATATTGGATTGGCTAGAGGACTAGACCCGTCTTCTACCAGTCCGCCCACTCGCTCGTTTAGGAAGAGTGGATACGACGAAGCTCGGCGATGGACTGTCGGGCCAGGCGATCGGAGTCGCAGGGATTGCGACGGACAATCCATGCGTAACTCCCCACCTGGGTCATAGATACATGCAGCTCTTGTTTTCGTTCCGTCCGGCAGCCATCCGCTGCGCGATCTCACGTCTGGCTCTCCTTTCCGCGATTGTCCTGCCGCTGGCAGGAGCCCCCGCGGATGCCCAAGTTCGAATCATTGAGCCGGGCTCCTCTGCCAGTGATTCCGCCAATTTGGAAGCGGTTTACCAGCAGGGCCAGAAGCTAGAAGATTCCAAGCAGTGGGGCGAGGCGCTCTCGTATTACGAAGACGCCCTGAAGGCCAATCCCACCGACCGCACGCTGCGTCGCCGCCACGACGCCGCTAAGATTCATTACGATCTCGGACGTCGTTACAACGATGTCAGTTTTCGTCGCGCCATGCTGGCACTGGGTCGCCAGCAGGCGCTCGATCTATACGACGAAGTGCTGTTGAAGATCGACACGCACCACGTCGACAGTCCCGACTGGCGCCGACTGGTCGCCCGCGGAACCGAGTGTCTGTCGGTGGCGCTCGATGAGCCGAGTTTCCGCAAGCAGCACTTGCAGAACGTTTCCGCCGAGCGAATCGCCGCACTTCGCCGTGATCTGCACCAGTCGGTTCATGGTCGGGTGATCCGCAGCCGTTACGACGCCCGCAATGCCGTGGTCACCGCCACGCAGTTGGCTCGGCACCATCTCAATTTGCCCGCCGCCGCGGTCGTGATGGAATATGTAGGTGGAGCCGTCGGTGGTCTCGACACCTACTCCGGATATCTGACGGGCGATCAACTTCGTGACGTCTACGCTCAGATCGACGGCAATTTTGTCGGCCTGGGAATCGAGCTCAAGTCGAATGGCGAAGGCCTCGTGATCATGGGCGTCATCACCGGTAGCCCTGCCCAAAAGGCTGGCATCGTCGTTGGCGATCGTATCACGGCGGTCGACGGCAAGAGCACGCTGCAACTTTCGACTGACGAGGCGGCTGGATTCCTACAAGGCCCCGAAGGCAGTACCGTTCAGGTAACGGTCTTAGGAGCCGACGATCGCACTCGCCACTTGCAGGTGACCCGTCAGCACGTTGAAGTTCCCAGCATCGATCAGGTTCGCATCGTCGATCAGCAGAACGGTGTCGGCTATATGCGACTCGTTGGTTTCCAGCGAACCACTGGCCGTGATCTCGATCGTGCCCTCATGGACCTCAACCGGATGGGCATGCGAAGTTTGATTATCGATCTGCGAGGTAACCCGGGCGGGTTGTTGACCGCGTCGGTGGAAGTTGCCGATCGCTTTGTGAATCGCGGTACCATCGTTTCGACTCGTGGCCGCAGCAAGCAGGAAGATTACGACTACACCGCTCGCCAGTCGGCCACCTGGCGATTGCCGCTGGTCATTTTGATCGATGATCAGAGTGCCAGTGCCAGCGAGATCCTGGCCGCCGCCATTCGCGACCATCGTCGCGGTACGATCGTCGGTAAGACCAGCTACGGCAAAGGCTCGGTGCAAGGCATCTTCCCACTGAGTGCAACCGGTGCCGGCCTCCGTCTGACGACCGCCAAGTTTTACTCGCCTACGGGTAAGCCCATCAGCAATGTTGGCGTCACTCCCGACGTCGTCGTCCGCCAGGCGGCTCGACCGGTGTTGAATGGGGACGTTGCCAATGATGCTCCGCAGGCAGATCCGACCGCTCCTCTGGCCGCGGCCCCCAAGACCGACGCCGTGTTGGAAGCAGGCGTGAAAGCGGCCCAACAGCAGTTGGCTAAGCGATAACATCAGCGTCTTGCAGCCCTGTCCGATGGCGAGCGAGGCGACTACCAAATCCTGAACGTGGTAGCGACGACGTGCCCTGCCCTCGTGGCAATGGTACGTTGAAGTTCGAGAGACCCCGGCATCCACACCGGGGTCTTTCTCGTTGGTAGAGAGCTTGTTTCTTGGTTCCTCTCGAATTTGCGAGACAACTCCTTCTCTCGTAACGTGTTCGGCAAGGTCTTGCTAGCTATGCCAGACTTCCGCACGCGAAAGGTCTCGCTCCCCTGCCCTGCTTCGGGAGCGTGCGCGCCCTCCGCTCACGAAAAGCCCCATGCTCGCCAAAAGTCTTGCCCAGGTGATTGCATCTCGATGGATATGCGCTATGATGCAATTCTCGCCAGCGTCTGTTCAGACGGCGGGCGATGAAGCAGGTAAGGAGCAACGCTTGTCACGGAGGAGCATCGACACAGGCAATTAGGCGGAACACAGGAGCCGGACGAATCGCACATCGCCGGCCACCGTATTTCGAGACACATTTCGGACCGTAGCTTAGAGAGGAATCTGTCGTGAAACCCAAAACACCTAGTGAAGTCTTGGCGATGTGCCGAGAGAACGACGTGAAGTCGGTGGACTTTCGCTTTATGGATTTTCCCGGCCTTTGGCAGCACTTCACCATTCCGGTGAGCAAGCTCGATGAGAGCACCTTTGAAGACGGCCTCGGCTTCGACGGCTCCAGCATCCGCGGTTGGCAGGCGATCAACGAAAGCGACATGCTCGTCATGCCGCAGCCGGATACCGCCTTCCTCGATCCGTTCGCAGAATTGCCGACGATCTCGATGATCTGCAATATCCAAGATCCGATCACCCGCGAGGATTATACTCGCGACCCTCGTAACGTAGCGCGGAAGTCGATTAACTACATGAAGAGCACCGGAGTGGCGGATACCTGCTACATCGGCCCGGAAGCGGAATTCTTCATCTTCGACGACGTGCGATTCGAGCAGTCGGCCCATTCCGGCTTCTATCACCTCGACAGCATCGAAGCCCAGTGGAATCGAGGTAAGGACTACAAGGCCGTCGGCGAAGGTCCGAACCTAGGCTATAAGCTGCGTCACAAGGAAGGTTACTTCCCGGTGCCGCCGGCCGATCAGACGATGGACATTCGTAACGAGATGATGCAGACGATGATCGACTGCGGACTCGATGTCGAATGCCAGCATCACGAAGTCGGTACCGCCGGTCAGGCAGAAATCGATCTCCGTTTCGACAAACTGGTCGAGATGGGCGACTCCTTGATGATCTACAAGTACATCGTCAAGAACGTGGCCGCCGAGCATGGTCGCACGGTGACCTTCATGCCGAAGCCGCTCTATGGCGACAACGGCTCTGGTATGCACACGCATATTTCGCTCTGGAAGGGTGACGAGCCGCTGTTCGCAGGTAGCGGCTACGCGGGACTAAGCGATACGGCCCTGCACGCCATCGGTGGTATCTTGAAGCACGCCCCGGCGATCCTGGCCTTCACCAACCCCACGACCAATAGCTACAAGCGTTTGGTCCCCGGATACGAAGCCCCGGTCAACCTGGCGTACTCGCAGCG
>CAYLRE010000038.1:0-23535 GCA_964385715.1 uncultured Planctomycetaceae bacterium | reverse complement strand
CCATTTTCTTGCTCCAGCTGGATTTGACGTTGCTGAGCGGCCGCTAGAGCAGGATGTTTGCGGCCACTTCTGGAACGATAAGTGGCTAGTGGTTAACATGTTGCGTTGATGGCTGAGTGCGTGATCGAACTGCCATATGGCTGGTTTCGTATCGCACTAGGGACTAGCAATACTCGCAAATAACGCATCAGCCTGTCCTTGAACGACCATTTTCTAGCTGAGAACTGAACATTGCTGACAGGCCCTATTCTCACCCGTGAAGCAGTGACGGCCCCCCGGCGGTTTCGTCATTACGTGGCTCGTGGGACGTACGTGGCGGCGCTGTTGGTGTTGATGTGCACGGCCTGGTTGGTGCTGACCGGTAGCCAGGAAATCAGCACGCTCGGTGATCTGGCTCGGTTTGCGATCTTTCTCTTTCAGATGCTCAGCCCTCTGCAGCTAATTCTGGCCCTTTTCGTTTCGGCCCTTTGTGCGGCCAGCTCGGTGAGCCGGGAGAAAGACCGGGGCACGCTGATTCTGCTGCTGACGACGGACCTGCGAAATCATGAGCTGGTGTTGGGTAAGCTCTCGGCGAGCATGTTGACCGTAATGGTGTTGCTCGTGGCGGCGCTACCATTGTTCTTGTTGTTGACGTTGTTGGGCGGGATCGAATTGCACCAAGTGATGGGCATGTTTTTCGTCACCGTCATATCGGCATTAGCGGCGGGAAGCGTGGGCGCCACGATCGCCCTGTGGCGTGACAAGACTTTTCAGACGTTGGCGCTCACCGTGATGCTGCTGACCACTTGGCTCGGCGGCTGGGAAGCGGTCGTCTATTCCTTCGGCGATAAAGTGGTAGCAGGCGAAACGATCGCATCTTGGGCAACGGTTTTTAGTCCCTGGCAAGCGTTGCTGGTGGCGACGCGACCCACACTCGACGGTGGCGGTAGCTGGTTTGCGTTCGTCGGGCCCTTGAAAGAGTTCCTGTTGTTCTCCGTTGGTTTGATCGCCGCACTGAACCTATTGGCAACTGTGCGGATCCGGCGGTGGCATCCATCGCGAGCGATTCGAAGTGGCAGTGGACCGGAGGATGTCGAGAGCATTCTCGATGAGACGCCAGAGACGGAGCCGGTTGCTGCGGCGCCGTTGCCCTCGCGGCCGGTGTGGCGAAATCCGGTTTCCTGGCGAGAAATTCGAACGAAAGCCTACGGTCGGCGAATCTTGATCATTCGTTTGGTCTACGTGGCGTTGTTTGGTGCCGCAGCGGCCGCCATTCTTTCTGCGGAAAGTTTCTCGCAGTCAGGTGGGACTTGGACTCTGTTGCCCATTCTGTTCTTTGTCAGTCTGGTGTTGATCAATGCTCAAGCGGTAACGGCCCTGTCGACGGAACGCGATGGGCGGACGCTTGACCTGTTGCTCTCAACAGAACTGTCGCCCAAGCAGATCGTTTTCGGCAAACTAGGCGGCACGCTCTACAATACCATTGAGATGGTTCTGCTGCCGCTACTGCTTTGCGTGGCTCTATGGCAGGCCGGCATGATTAGCGGTCAGAATGCGATTTACATCGCCGCGGGACTAGTGGTGATGGACTTGTTCGCTGCGGTGCTCGGAATTCATTGCGGACTGATTCATCATCACACGGGGATCGCACTGGCGACAAGTCTGGGGACAGTGTTCTTCTTGTTTCTGGGCGTCGGTGTCTGTATGCGAATTATGGTTGCCTTCAGCGGTTCGTTTGAGACGCAGTTGGCACCGTTCTTGGCATTCATTCTTGGTGGCGGTGTGGGGCTCTATATTTCGCTGGGGGCCAGGAATGCCTCGCGGGCGATCTTTTGGGCTTCCTTCCTTTGTCCGTTCTTAACGTTCTGGGCGATTACGAGCTTCTTTCAGCAGCAGACCTTGGGCGTTTTCTTGGTGACGACCACGGCTTACGGATTCGCGACGCTGTCGATGCTCATTCCCGCCATTTCGGAATTTGACGTGGCAACCGGACGAAGCGAAAAAGACTAGCTAGATGGGCGGAACGAGAAGGCAAATAAACCTCTCGCTATGCCAAAGTCGCCACTTCGCCAATTCTCGTAGGCGGCAGTAGACGGTAAGGTATATTTGAAAGACGGGCGGAGAAGTGATACCGCGGGCAAATGCTGCCTGCTGTTGTCGCGAAGGAAACGGACGTCCGTAGGATCACAAGCATTCGGTTGACGCGGAGTTCTCAGTGAACGTGCTTTTCCAGGAGATGCCATGGCTGCTTCCCGCTATGGCCTGCCTGGTTTTGTCTTCCGGCTTCTTCTCGGCCAGCGAAGCTGCGTTGTTCATGCTCAATGCGCAGGATCGCCGTCAATTGGCGATCGGCAGCCGAGCGGATCAGATTGCGGCGCGTTTACTTAGAGATCCCGATCGCTTGTTGACGGCGGTTCTGTTCTGGAATCTGCTGATCAACATCACATACTTCGCATTGGTATCGATCGCCTGTTTGCGATTGGAAGCTAATGCGGCTGCAACCGATGCCGGGGTGTTCGCGTTTGTCGCCTTGATGGCGATCATTCTGTTCAGCGAGATGCTGCCGAAATCGATCGGCCTGATCTTGTCTCGGCGGCTGACGCGACTCGTAGCGGTACCGGTGGCAGCATCCGTGCGACTGATTGGTCCGCTATTGCCGGTCTTTCGTGTTGCCAACCTACTGTCGCTGCGCGTCCTCTGGCCGAGGTTCAAGCCGGAGCCATATCTCGAAGTTACCGACCTGGAACGAGCTGTAGAACTTTCTACGACGGACGTCTCGATCCTCGAGCAGGAGCGGGCGGTGTTGCAGAACATCGTTTCACTCTCGGAGATGCGGGCCGATGAGTTGATGCGGCCGCGTACCCGATTCATGACCTTCTCGCCGCCCGTCTCGCTCGACGACCTGGCCGGTCAAAAGCCACCGAGTGGCTACATTCTGGTGACCGAGCATGACAGCGAAGAGGTTGCCGGAGCGATACCGCTCAAGCAGCTCTACTCGATTCCCGGCAAGCAGATTGAGCACCACGCGGAAAAGGTGATTTACGTGCCGTGGTGTGCGACGGTCGGCGACACGTTTGACCAGATGCGAGCCCGGGACCGTAACGTGGCGGCTGTGGTCAACGAGCATGGCGAAACGATTGGTATCCTCACGCGAGATGACATTCTCGACACCATCTTTTCCGTCGAGGTCAGCCGCAGCGAGCGACTGCTGAAGCAGTCACCGATTCAGCCGGCAGATGACGGTACCTGGCGCGTGACCGGTATGACGACGATTCGCCGGCTCAGCCGCGAGGTCGAGGCTTCTCTTCCGGAAACCAACAACATCACGGTGGCCGGTGTGGTCCAGGAGTCATTGGGGCGACTTCCGGCTGCCGGCGATCGATGTACCTGGGGACCATTCGAATTCGAAGTTCTCGAAGTGCCCGACCAGGGGCACCTCGTGCTCAAGATGCGTCGCATTGGGCGATCGGAGGACGCATCATGATTTGGGTGATCCTCCTCTTGTTCTTGGTTGGCCTGTTTCTCAGCGCCCTGTTTAGTGGCAGCGAGATGGGGCTCTATCGCGTGCCACGCGTCCGTCTGTTGATCGACGCGATGGGAGGCGACCGTATTTCGCGAGGACTGTTGTGGTTGACGGGACGACCGTCGCTATTCGTGGCGACGACGTTGGTAGGCAATAACTTGGCGAACTACTTTACGTCACTCGCCATCGTGATGGGCGTACACTATGTCTTGGTCGACTCGGGGGCGTGGGCCGAGATCGTGGCTCCCATTGCTTTGGCCCCTGTGCTCTTTGTCTATGGGGAGCATTTGCCGAAAACACTGTTCTACAAAGCACCCAATCGTCTGCTGCGACTGGCGGCACCCGTGTTCGGCTTGTGCACGATCTTGTTCTTGCCGGTGAGTGCGCTGCTGTGGGTTGTGAGTAAATTCTTGGAGTGGGCACTCGGCGAATCGCCGCAAAGAATGCAACGCCGGCTGGCCCGTAAAGAACTAACCCGCGTGCTTGATGAAGGACACGAAGTCGGTCTGCTTCGTCCTGCTCAGCGCCGCGTGGCGCAAGGATTGTTCGCGATCGCCAGTCGCCCGCTTGCCGAATCGGCGACACCGGCGGCCCGCGTGGCCAAGATTCGCCGCGGCGCGCACAAGGATCACGTGCTGCGATTGGCGAGACGCCTGCGATTGACGGAAATGCTCGTCGAGTCGGACGATCGAGTGCCGTCGCTCGTCGGCTATGTCCGCACGGCAGATTTGTACCTCAACGATGCGAAGCAAGTGGAGGAGGTGCAGCCACTCATGAAGCTGGCCGGTACCGAGCCGCATATCGCGGCCTTAATGCTCATGCAGGCGGCCGATCAGCCGTTGGCGGAGGTCGTCGATCATGCCGGAGAGACGCTCGGCATCGTCACCCTGACGCAGCTTACCGAACCACTGTTCCGTGCCGGTGCATAAAAGGGGCTGGAGCATAAGAGGGGGCGGGGGCGTAAAAGGAGGCGGGGGCGTGATCGACGGATCGGAGTCCGTTAGGATGGGCAGCAGCTTCTGCCAAATGAACCAGGGTGACTAGCCGCTCGGAATCCCGAGAACGAGCCTGCCAGAAAGTTAAGCATATGAGATTTCTGACGTACGAACGTGATGGCAAGGTTGGACTCGCTGCCAAGCATGGCGATCAGTGGCACGATCTGCAGTCGGCCGATGCGAGCATCCACCCCATGTTGCAAATGCATCTGGCCGGCGGCCCGGCGATTTTGGACCGCATTAAGGAAGTCATTCCGCAAGGCGAGGTACTCGACCGTGCAAAGCTCAAACTGCTGCCGCCGATTCCGGTACCGCAGAAGATCATCTGTGTGGGCCTCAACTATGCTGATCACGCGGCGGAGACCGGCGCGGAGATTCCGAGTGAACCGTTGATCTTCAACAAGTTCCCCACGGCGCTGCGGGCCGACGGCGATAAAATCGTCTTGCCACCCGTGAGTGAACAGGTCGACTTTGAAGCGGAGCTGGTCGTGGTCATCGGCCGTGGCGGAAAGAACATTCCGCAGGAGAACGCCATGGATCACGTTGGCGGGTACTGCTGCGGACATGATGTCTCGGCTCGCGATTGGCAAAAGGGAAAGCCTGGCAAGCAATGGCTGCTTGGCAAATCGTTTGACAGCTTCGCCCCCTGCGGACCGGAGTTGGTTACGCCGGACGAGATCGACGACCCGCACTCGCTTGGCATTCGCTGCCGCATCAACGGCGAGACGATGCAGGACTCAAACACCCGTCAGCTGATCTTTCCGATTGATAAATTGATCTCCTACATCTCTCAAGTCTGCACGCTGATGCCAGGCGATCTGATCTACACCGGCACGCCTCCTGGCGTCGGCATGGCTCGCAAACCGCCAGTCTTCTTGAAGCCAGGTGACGTGGTCGAAGTGGAGATCGAACGTATCGGGCTGCTCCGCAATCCGGTGGTGGCGGCCTCCTAGGCCCTGCGGACGAGATTCTCGGGCAGCTTTCGTGGTGCGCGGGCTGAACCGGGCTACAGTTTTGCGGCCGGAAATGACGAAACGTGTGTAGGAGCTTTTGCTTCCGGTCCTTTGGCTATTCGTCTGTGGTCGCCCGATCACCCCTTCCTGACGAGAGCCAGCCGGCAAAGTTTCCCAAGCCCCCCTGAGTTGCCCTCCCAGAGTTTCCTCTCCTTTTGCGCGCGTGAGACACGGATGTTTCATCGAGGCGGACAGCGCGACGATCGTCGACGCCGAGTATTGACCGAAGATGTGGTTGGTCGCAGTGCCAGCGGCTGCGATTCGCTCGCAGACCAGCAGAAGTGCGAAGGTGCGAGTTACGCCCCGGAAGCCGCGCTCGACCAACATGTTCGGCTCAGCGATCTGGTTCCGCGCCGACTTTGGGGAATCGCCTTGATGGCGACTTTGGGAGCGGGCGTGATTGCCGGCGTGTTAGCCCTATATCACCACCTGCAACCGTGGCAAGCAGCCACAGGATCATTGAGCCAGGTGTTTGATCTCTCGGCAGGTGGCTCTCTGGCGAGTTGGATCGCTTCGGTAATGCTGTTGGCTACAAGTATGGCCTCGGTGATGGTGTTGTCGATGCGGCGACACAAACTCAGTGATTACAACGGACGCTATCGCGTTTGGGCCTGGACGGCGGCGGTAACGCTGCTGATGAGTGCCGCGGCGACGGCTCCCTTTCATCTGTTGGCCGCCGATGCCTTGGCCGAGCTAACGGGCTGGGACGTACCGGGCGGAACGACAACGTTCTGGCTCGCTCCCACAGCACTCGTGCTGGGAATGCTGGCCGTTCGACTGCTGCTCGACCTACGTGAATCTCGTATCGCGAGCGTAACCGTAGTGGCTTCGATTCTCGCCTATGGTGGTGCGATTGGCATGCAGCTGAGCGACCCCGCTTCGATTGCTCTGCCACGAACGGTGATGATTCTGGCCGGATGCAAGTTGGCTGGGCATCTGATGCTGCTGGTCTCCGTGATGCTGTTCGCCCGTCATGTGCTGCGAGATATCCAGGGATTGGTCAAGGTTCGCGAAGCCAAGCGCAAGAAGGAGAAGCAACCGAAGGCCAAAGAATCACCTGCTTCGGCTGCTAAATCGACCAAGACAAAGAAAACGAAACAGGGCGATCGTATCGATTCGCCCCACGACTCGGCACCGGCACCGAGGGGGATTAGCGATCTTGAGCCGGACAAGCCCACGAAACGCAGCAAGCGAAGTCGCGCGGCGATTCAGGAAGTGGAAGACGAATACGACGACGAGCCTCGCTCGGGTCGTCGCGGCGGCGGGAGTCGCAAGAAGAAGCAGCGCCATCAGGACTTTGATGACTACGACGACTTCGAGCCCTCGGGAGGCAGCAAGATGTCGAAGGCCCAACGCAAGAAGTTGCGAAAGCTAAAGGCCCAGCAGCGAATGGCGAACCTGTAGCCTTCGCCTCTGTTGCTAGTTGTTCTGGTGAACGCGAGTTCTACTTGCCTTTGAAGTTTCCCGGCCGCTTCTCACCGAAGGCGGCGATTCCTTCGCGGGCGTCGTCAGTTTCTAGGCAGCGGATGTAGGCGTCTGTGTCGGCTAAATAGGCAGTCTTTGTATGCAGCCCTTCGTCGGCGTGCACCAGTCGCTTTGTCGCGGCTAGCGCCAAAGGAGGCATGGTGAGCAGCTCTTCGGCAACTTGTTCTGCTCGACTCGCGAGCTGATTGACCGCGACCACTTCATTTACCAGCCCGGCGGCCAATGCATCACGGACTGAAATCGATCGGCCTAACAGGCAGAGCTCGAGTGCTTTCGCCTTGCCGACGATGGCGGTTAGCTGAGCCACACCATAGCCGGGGGGCCAACCGAGTTTGATCTCCGGCATTCCGAAGCTGGCCGCGTGCGAGGCGATTCGCATATCGCAGGAATAGGCCATCACGCAGCCGCCACCAAGTGCCGGTCCGTTCACCGCGGCGATGATGACCTGCGGCAGCCGCTCGAAGGCCAGGTAGAGCCGAGACTGGCGGTGGCTGAGCCTTCGAGCCGTCTCCATATCGAGGGTGCCGACCTCCTTCACATCGTCGCCGGCGCAGAAGGCACGTCCAGCTCCCGTGATGATGACGACACGAACGGCGTTGTCACTGTCCGCCGCAGGACCGTGCCCTGCTAGCCAGCCGACCAGCTGTTCGAGATCGCCCGTCATCTGATCGTTGACGGCGTTGAGTTTTTCGGGCCGATTTAGCGTGACCTGGAGAATGGCCCCTCGCCTTTCGATCGCGATGGTGGAGAGCGAAGGAAGTGGGCCCGTATTGGGAGCGAGCCTCCCGTGTCCGGCGGAGGCCGGGTCGCCGCTCGTGATGCGAGATCGCTTCTCGGCCAGCTTCTCCGCAAAGCGTTCCGTGCGGATGATGGCTCGGCGGTGGGTTCCTTGGCCAATCTTGTCGGCACCGTCAAAGGCCTCGATCTCGAATGCGATCACTCGTTGTTGGATGTCGGTCACGCGGGCCGTGGCACGAACTTCGACACCTACCGGCGTCGCGGCCAAGTGTTCAACCTGGACATCGACTCCGACCGATTCCTCGCCTTCTTCCAGGTAGGGCCTTAAAGCCGCACGCGCGGCATGCTCCATCAGGTTGATCATGGCTGGCGTCGAGAAAACGACCGCACTGCCCGACTTGCCAATGGCGATCGCCTGCGCGGCATCGACCGCGGTTTGCAGTTCGGCAACGTGGCCAATTTGGAGTGCTGGTTTCATGCGGGTGCGGAGCGACGGTTGTTTGCGACGCTATTCGCTTGGGGACGCGAGGCCCAAATGCTCTTATCTACTTTAGCTCAGCTGCGGTGTTGTGAAGGCTCATGTAGGGCCCTCAGGTGGTGGCCATCTGGCATTTTCCGCCCACAAAGCGTATCTTTGGACCGCGATGGAGAGCAATCCGGGCCATATCCGTTCGCCGAGCTTGGGCGTCTGGAACTGGTCGATCTTTCCCTCCCCCGCTTGCCCCGCTTGATCCTCCCGTCCCGCCCGCCCCCCATTCCTCATTCCCTTTGAAGTTGCCCCATGGTTCGTACACGTTTCGCCCCCAGTCCCACCGGCTACCTTCACATTGGCGGGGTTCGCACCGCATTGTTCAATTGGCTGTTCGCACGTCATCACGGCGGGCAGTTTGTGTTGCGGATCGACGACACCGACCAGCAGCGTAACGTGGAAGAGGCTTTGGCTCCCATCCTGCACGGCCTCAAGTGGCTCGGCATCGATTGGGACGAGGGACCGGATGTCGGCGGGCCGCACGAACCTTACTTCCAATCGCAACGAACCGAGCGACATGCGGCCGCGGTTGAGCAACTCTTGGCCGGCGGGTTCGCCTATCGCGATTACGCAAAGACGGAAGAGATTCAGGCCGAGCGCGAAGTGGCACAAGCCGAGAAGCGAACCTTTGTTTACAGTCGGACCTGGATGGCCGACACGCCAGAGAAGCAGCAGGCATTCGAGGCCGAAGGTCGACAGGCAGTCGTGCGACTAAAGATGCCGCGCGAAGGAACGCTCGTGATCGACGATCTCGTGCGAGGGCAAGTTGAGTTTCAGTGGGCCGATGAGCAGGACCATGTGATTCAGCGTGCCGATGGTTCGTGCCTTTATCACTTGGCGACTGTGGTCGACGAACACGACCACGAGATTACGCACGTGATTCGCGCGGAGGAGCATCTCTCAAACACGCCGCGGCAGATTTTCATCGCCGAGTCCTTGGGCTACGAGTTGCCGACGTTCGCTCACCTGCCGTATGTGGCGGAGCCGGGCAGTAAGACGAAGCTCAGCAAGCGGAAGATTCCGAAGTATCTCAAGAATCAAAACTTCGCCGCCATGTATAACCACGGCGTGGCGATTGCCGAACGGCTCAAGCTCGAGATCTCAGAGGACTCGTTCAATCCTGTGCTGACCGACTTCTACGAAGAGGTAGGCTATCTGCCGGACGCGGTCGTCAATTACCTGTTGCTGTTGGGCTGGTCGCTCGACGACAAGACGGAAGACTTTAGCCGCGACGAGATGATCAAGCAGTTCACGCTCGACCGCGTGAACAAGGCTCCCGCCAGCTTCGATCCGCAGAAGCTCGACGCGGTACAAGATCGCTACATGCAGCGGGTGCCGACCGACGAGAAGGTCGCTCTTGTGGTGCCCTACCTGCAAAAGGCAGGTTGGGTGCCGGCGGAAGCTGGCGATGACGAGAAAGGTCGCGTGGCGGTGATCCTTGAAGCGGCTGGCGATCGCATCAAAGTGGCGGGCGATATTCTCGACTACGACGACTTCTTTGTCGCCGATGAATCGCTCACTTATGACGACAAGGCCTTTGCCAAGCAGCTTGGTAAGGCGGAGTCGCAGGAATTGCTGCGGTCGTTCCGTGGCAAGCTGGCGGAGTTGGATTCGTTTGACGCCGCCACGACGGAGGCCTGCCTACGCGGCTTCGTGGAAGAGGCGGACGTGAAGATCGGCAAGCTCGTGGCCCCGGTTCGTGTGGCGGTGACCGGAAAAGCGAAGGGGTTCGGCCTATTCGAGACGTTTGCGATTCTGGGCCAGCCAACGACACTCGCTCGTATCGACCAGGCACTCGCCCGCGCGGCGTCCTAGAGGCGAATCCGCAGCTCGCTAGGTCGATCTGCCGAGAATTGGCCCTGCGCTGTATAATCGCTCGCTTGGCATCGAGGTGGATCGGTAGCAGCGAGGCGTGCAGGTGAACCTTGCCGCCCTCATTCCACAGCGATTCTCCAATTTCAGCGCTTAAGAACGACGGAACAAGGCATACCATGGCGACGGACGAATCGGCAGTCAGGCTAAACTTCATCGAGCAGATCATTGCCGAACACAACGAGAGCGGCAAGTTTGATGGCAAGGTCCACACCCGCTTTCCGCCCGAGCCGAACGGTTATCTGCATATTGGTCACGCCAAGAGTTTCTGCCTGAATTTTGGTCTCGCGCTGAAGTACGGCGGCAAGTGCAATCTGCGCTTCGACGACACCAACCCGACGAAGGAAGAGACCGAATACGTCGATTCGATCAAGCAAGATGTACGCTGGCTCGGTTTCGATTGGGAAGATCGAGAGTTCTACGCTTCCGACTACTTCGACCAGCTTTACGATTGGGCGGTCAAGCTGATCAAGGACGGCAAGGCGTTTGTTTGCGATCTTACGTTTGACGAGATGCGAGAGTATCGCGGCACGCTGACCGAGCCTGGCAAAGACAGCCCTTATCGCGATCGCTCCGTCGAGGAGAACCTCGATCTGTTCGCGCGGATGAAGGCGGGCGAATTCCCCGACGGCTCGCACACGCTACGTGCCAAGATCGATATGTCGGCTGCGAATTTGAATATGCGCGATCCGGTGATGTACCGCATCATGCATGCCCATCATCACCGTACGGGCGACGCCTGGTGCATCTACCCGATGTACGATTTCACGCACGGTCAGTCGGACTCGATCGAAGGGGTCACGCATTCGATCTGCACCCTGGAGTTCGAGAACCATCGCCCGCTTTACGATTGGTATCTCGATGCACTGGGGATTTACCACCCTCAGCAGATCGAGTTCGCCCGACTTAACCTGACCTACACGGTGATGAGCAAACGCCGGCTGTTGGAGCTCGTCGAGGAGAAACTGGTCAACGGTTGGGACGATCCGCGACTGCCGACGCTCTGTGGTCTGCGGCGACGCGGCTTCACGCCAGCGGCGATTCGCAACTTCTGCGATCTGATCGGCGTGGCCAAGTTCAACAGCACCATCGACGTCGCTCAGCTGGAGAACAGCGTTCGCGACGACCTGAATCAGTCGGCGCCACGCGTGATGGGCGTGCTCCGCCCGCTCCGAGTGGTGATCGAGAATTATCCCAAAGGCCAGACCGAGCAGCTCGAGGCGGCCAATCATCCTGGTGATCCTGAGATGGGCACTCGCGAGGTCCCCTTCTCTCGCGTGCTTTATATCGAGCAAGGCGACTTCATGGAGGACGCCCCCAAGAAGTTCTTCCGCTTGTCGGTCGGTCGCGAAGTGCGGCTGCGATACGCCTACTTTGTCACCTGCACGGACGTCATCAAGGACGAGGCGACCGGCGAGGTCATCGAGCTGCGTTGCACCTACGACCCCGAAACGCGTGGCGGAAACGCCCCCGACGGTCGCAAGGTGAAGGGAACCATCCATTGGGTCTCTGCCGAACACGCCGTCGACGCCGAGGTGCGGCTCTACGACCACCTGTTCGACAAGGAGGATCCCGACGACGTAGAGGAGGAAGGCCAGGATTGGAAGAGTAATCTCAATCCCAACTCGCTCGAAGTCCTCACCGGCTGCAAGCTCGAGCCGTCTCTGGCCGATGCCGAGCCGAGTTCGCGGTACCAACTGGAGCGGAACGGCTACTTCTGTTTCGACTCGGTCGATTCAAAGCCGGGGGCGTTGGTCCTCAATCGGACCGTCTCGCTGCGTGATACCTGGGCCAAAGTGCAGAAGAAGCAGTCGTAACGGCAGGCTTCACGTAACGTTGTCTGCTCGTGCCTTGCGTTTGCCGCTTGTTGCGACATAATTGCGGCTTGCCTGTGGTACCGGAATTTGCCCTGATGTGACCTTTTGGGCTGCCAGTCAGATCTGTTGATTTCAAAATTGGCGATTCGTTGATTCGCGTTGATTCATTTTAGGAATAAGAAATATGCCCCTCTTGGTTGTCGGTTCGGTCGCTCTTGATAGTGTGGAGACGCCGCAGGAAAAGCGTGACGATGTACTGGGCGGTTCGGCCGTCTACTTCTCCTATGCAGCCAGCTACTTTTCGACGGTTCGTCTGGTCGGCGTCGTCGGCGAAGATTGGCCCGGCGAACATACCGAACTGCTCCAAGGACGTGGCATTGATACCGATGGCCTGGAGATCATCGAGGGAGCCGAGACTTTTCGCTGGCGGGGTAAGTATCACGAGAATATGAATGACCGGGACACGCTCGAAGTGCATCTCAACGTATTTGAGAATTTCGATCCCAAACTGCCCGAGCAATTCACCCGTTGTCAGTTCCTGTTCCTGGCGAATGGATCGCCAGCCGTTCAGATGAAGGTGCTCGATCAAGTCCAGGGTCCCAAACTGGTCGTGGCCGACACGATGGACCTGTGGATTGAGATTGCCCGCGACGAACTCCTAGAGTTGCTCCAGAAGATCGATGGTCTGGTGCTCAACGACTCCGAGGCAAAGCTCCTGACCGGCGACGACAATCTCGTGCGAGCCGGACACAAGGTTCGTGAGATGGGTCCCAAGTTCGTCGTCATCAAGAAGGGCGAGCATGGAGCGATGTTCTTCAGCGAACACGAGACCTATGTCATGCCGGCCTATCCGACGGCCGACGTGGTCGACCCGACCGGAGCTGGCGACAGCTTCGGCGGCGGTATGCTCGGCTACCTTGCTGAACAGGGTGACTTCGAGCCTAAGACGCTCAAGGAAGCAATGGCCTACGGCGTCGTGGTGGCCAGCTTCAATGTCGAAGACTTCAGCCTGGAACGCATGAAGCAGGTGGAGCGAGCCGATCTCGATGCCCGTTTGGCCGAGTATCGAAAGATGCTCAGCTTCTAGGCGGTCATTCGCTTGAAGCACTCGTGCTCGTTTCGTTCGTTATTTTCACTCTAGCCTGCGGCGGTCTCGACGATGGCAACTCTGCGAACTTTCATCGCGGTCGAACTGCCGTCGCCGATTCGTCAGTCGGCGCTCGACTTGATCGAACAGCTGCAGGGCACGCCGGCCAACGTGAAATGGGTTGGCGAGATGGAGCTGCACTGGACGCTCAAGTTCTTGGGCGAGGTGTCGAGCCGCGATATTGCGTCGGTTTGCCGGGCGATGACACGAGCCGCCGCACAGGTTCCGGCCTTTACTCTGGAAGTGAAAGGTGCGGGTGCCTTTCCCAAGCCGGATCGACCGCGGACGGTCTGGCTCGGCGCCGGCGAAGGTGCCGATTCGTTCGTGGCCTTGCACGAGGAACTCGAGAAGGTGTTCGAGCCGCTCGGGTTCCGCAGCGAACGTCGGCGGTTTCAGCCCCATATCACGCTTGGCCGCGTCCGTCGCAGTCCCTTTGGGGTCGATGAGCTGGGTGGGCTAATTGCTGAACATGCCGACTTCGATGCTGGCAACATGCGGGTCGACGAGATCGTGGCCTTTTCCAGCCAGCTGAAACCATCAGGGCCGACCTATGAGATGCTCGGCCGGGCATCGCTGGGCCGCTAGAACTTCTATTTTCATGGCTTTTCTGGCCTGACTGGCGGCGAGCCGCCAGCTGCGGTGAACCCTCGCCCGAGCGGGCGATTTTGCTACAATGCCGGCGTTGGGGACGGATTTGGCGTCCGCGGCAAGAATTTGGCAAACAGCTATTGCCTGCGTTACTGAACGCCGATATAGTATCTGTTCAGGCGTGAACATCTCTCTGGTGAAAACCCTAGGAGGCCCAGGATCGGCTTCCACCACCGGCGAGAACGTCCTGACTCTTTGCCATGAGGATCTTGCTGATGGTAACCTCCGCTCCCCCTGCCCCCGCCGTTACGAAGAAAAGTTCAGCTAGCACTGCAGCGAACAAGACGACAACTAACAAGAAACTGACCACTGAGAACCGGGCATCCGAGAAATCGGTGCCGGCCAAATCGCGAACCGCGAGTTCGCCGCCGGCATCTGCCACCACTGCGACATCCAGTCGATCGAGGACCTCTATGGCTAAGAAATCAGGGAAAGCTTCCAAATCATCCAAGGCATCGAAAAGTCGTCGCGGCAGTTCCGACGACAACGGGATGTTCAAGAATCCGGACTTGAAGAACACGCTCCAGCAGATCGAGAAGGAGTTTGGCGAAGGCGCCATCATGCCGCTCGGTTCGGGGCAGCGTGGTCGTATTAAAGGAATTTCGACCGGTTGCCTGTCGCTCGACATGGCACTCGGTGGCCAGGGCGTTCCGCGTGGCCGCGTGGTCGAGATGTTCGGCCCGGAATCGAGTGGTAAGACGACGCTCGCATTGCACGTCGTAGCACAGGCTCAAGCGGCAGGTGGCATCGCCGCCTTTATCGACGCGGAGCATGCCCTCGATCCCACCTGGGCCAAGAAGCTCGGCGTGGAACTCGATACATTGCTTGTCAGCCAGCCCAATCATGGTGAGCAAGCGATGCACATCTGCGAGATGTTGGTGAAGTCGAATGCGGTCGACGTCGTCGTGGTTGACTCGGTTGCCGCCCTGGTTCCGCAAAAAGAACTGGAAGGCGAAATCGGCGATTCCCACGTCGGTCTGCAAGCTCGCCTGATGAGCCAGTCATTGCGAAAGCTCACAGGTGCCATCGCCAAGAGCAAGACCTGCGTCATCTTCATCAACCAGATTCGCGAAAAGATCGGCGTCATGTTCGGTAGCCCGGAGACCACACCGGGTGGACGGGCTCTGAAGTTCTACGCCTCGAGCCGAATCGACGTTCGCCGTATCGGCCAACTCAAGGATGGCGAGGATGTCGTTGGGCAACGGGTCCGCGGCAAGGTCGTCAAGAATAAGGTCGCTCCGCCGTTCCGAGTGGCCGAGTTCGACATGATGCACAGCAGCGGAATTAGCTACGAGGGCGATATTCTGGATCTCGCCATGGAGCACCGCCTGGTCACCCGTAGTGGAGCCTGGTTCCGCTACGGCGACGAGCAACTCGGCCAAGGTCGCGAGAAGGTGCGGCAGTACCTCAAGGAAAACAAGGATCTGACCGAGAAGTTGCGAGAACAGGTCCTGGAAGCGGGCGGTTACCACGAACTGCTCGCCAATGCCGCGGAAGCAGCCGACTCTGAAGAGGAACTTTCCTCGGTCTAGTCTCGACCACGGATTTCGGACGCTGTGCCGGAAAAAATAGAATCTCTCGCCGGGTGTCTGACCGATAGTGTTGGGCATCCGGCGTTCTTTTTGCGCGAGGCGCGGCCGTTTTTCGCTGCTTGGGGCACCCCTTCTTTGTGCGATCGGGACGCTCTCCACCGGCTGACGCGGAAGCGAGGCTCCAGAAGCACTCCGGGCCGCCGCTTTTGTCGTCCTCTGGTGGCGGATATCATGGTCCTTTTGGCCGTTTGCCCTCCTCACGGCTGGTCAGCGGCACACGTGCCGATTTCCTTGTGAACACCCTTTTCCAGCAAATCAGACGATGAAAACCGACGAGCTACGCGAGAAATACCTTAGCTTCTTTGAAACCAAGGGCCACTCCCGCCGCCAGAGCGACGTGCTGGTGCCAACCTGGGACCCTTCGGTGCTGTTCACGCCGGCCGGCATGAACCAGTTCAAGCCGCATTTCCTGGGCAAGGTAAAGCTCGAGTTCACGCGAGCCACGACCTGCCAGAAGTGCCTGCGAACCGGCGATATCGACAACGTTGGCCGCACCGCGTTTCATCACACCTTCTTTGAGATGCTGGGGAACTTCAGCTTCGGTGATTACTTCAAGCGAGAAGCGATCAACTGGGCATGGGAATTTCTGACCGATAAGAAGTGGCTCGGGCTCGATCCCGATCGGCTCTCTGTGACCGTTTATAAAGACGACGACGAGGCGGCCGAGATCTGGAAGACCGACATCAAGCTGCCGGAGAGCCGCATTGAGCGACTCGACGAAGATGAGAACTTTTGGCCCGCCAGCGCTCCCAGCGAAGGCCCCGACGGAGTTTGTGGTCCTTGTAGCGAGATTTTCTATCACACCGATAGCGGTGAATCGGTCGAAATTTGGAATAACGTCTTCACGCAATTCAATCGCGTTGGCGATCCGCCGGACAATCTCCGCCCCCTGCCGAGCAAGAACATCGACACCGGCATGGGCTTGGAACGAACCGCCGCCACGCTTCAGGGCGTATCGACCAACTACCACATCGACACGCTGATGCCGATCGTGGAGGCGGCTGCCGAGTGCTGCTCGGTGAAGTACGAAGCCGATTCGGAGAACGGTCGCCGGCTGCGCCGCATCACCGACCATCTTCGCGCTTGTGCCTTTGCTGTGCACGAAAACGTCTACCCCGGTCCCCAGAAGGAACGTTACGTCATCAAGCGTCTTCTCCGTCGGGCCGTGTTGGATGGGCACCAAATGGGGCTGCACGAGCCGTTCCTCTACCAGATCGTGCCGTCGGTAGTCGAGGCGATGAAGAATCCCTATCCCGAGTTGGCCGAAACGAGCGAACGTGTCGCCGAGGTCATCAAGAAGGAAGAGGGCAATTTCTTCGCGACCATCGATGACGGACTGGCTCGCATCGATCAGATCTTTGCCGATATGAAGAGCGACAGCCGCGCTGTCGTCAACGGCGAGGAAGCCGCCACGTTGTATCAAACTTACGGGGTGCCCGCGGAACTGTTTGCGTCGATTGCCGCCGAGCGAAACTTTACGTTCGACTGGGATGGTTATCAGGCGGCCATGGAGAAACATGGTGAGATCTCCGGTGTCGGTCGCGGCGAGCTATTCGCCACCGGACCGATCGAAGCCCTCAAGCGTGCCGTACATGTGACCGAATTCCTGGCCTACGAGACGACCGAGACTGAAGCCGAAATCAAGGGCATCATTGCTGGCGATCAGCTTTGTGACCAGGTCGACGAAGTGGGACACGAGTCAGCCATTCGCGTGGTGCTCGACCGTTCTCCCTTCTACGGCGAAAGCGGTGGTCAGGTGGGCGATTCGGGAACGCTTACCGGCGACGGTTTTACGTTCCAGGTGACAGACACCCAGAAGGACGACGACCTGTTGATTCACTTCGGGCATCTAACCGAAGGAACCATGGTCGCTGGGGCCAAGGTGACTGCCAGCGTGGACCTGGAGCGTCGCTCGGCGATTCGGCGTGCCCATTCGGCCACGCACATTCTGCACCACGCTTTGCAGAAGCACCTTGGCAAGCACGCTCAGCAGCAAGGTTCCAAGGTCGATGGTGACTGGCTGCGGTTCGACTTCACGAATCCGGCGGCCGTTTCCAGCGAACAGCTGGACGCCGTACAGAGTGACGTGCTGGAGCATGTCTCTGCCGGAGACGCGGTTACCGCCCAGGTGTTGCCGCTAGCGGACGCTCGCGAAGCAGGGGCCATGATGCTGTTCGGCGAGAAGTATCCCGACCCGGTCCGTATGATCTCGATGGGCGAATTCAGCAAGGAGCTTTGCGGTGGAACGCACCTCGATAACACCGGCGAGGTCGGCACCTTTGAAATCATTGCCGAAGAGAGCGTTTCGGCTGGCACGCGGCGAATCGTCGCCCTGACTGGTCCGCGAGCTGAAGAACATGCCAAGGCAACCGTCGTGGCACTTGAAGAGACGGCCGCCTCGCTCGCGGTCGAACAGGCTCAGGTTCCTGCGGCAGTAGCCCTGTTGGCCCGCGCGATTCGCGATTTGAAGAAGCAGCTCGGCGGCGGCAAGCCGGCGGAAGTTGGTAAGCTTTCGGATGCGGAATCGCAAGAAGGTTCCGCTAAGCAGTTGCTCCACGCCGCGGCCGTGACATTGAAGATCGCACCGACAGATGTGCCCGCCCGTGCCAAGGCTTTGGCCGACGAAGTGAAGCAGCTTCAGGAGCAAGTTGCCAAGCAGGCCGACACCGAACAGATTACCCCCGAATCGCTGTGGGATGTGGCGGAAGAGCTCAGCCAAGGCAAGCTGATT
This sequence comes from uncultured Planctomycetaceae bacterium, assembly GCA_964385715.1. Lineage (GTDB taxonomy): Bacteria > Planctomycetota > Planctomycetia > Pirellulales > UBA7805 > MB-PLM-2. Next base: position 5,466 of record CAYLRE010000038.1, on the reverse strand, counting down.
GTGGCCGAGGCTCCCGGGGTCGACGCGAATCGCATGCGGCAGCTGATCGATCAGTTGCGACGCGCGGACGATCCTGTAGCGGTTCTTTTGGCCAGCAGTCCGGCAGAAGGCAAAGTTGTCCTGGTGGCCGGCGTGAGTCGCGACCTTGAAGAAGCCGGTATGCACGCCGGCAATTGGGTTCGCGACGTGGCCAAGCTGGTCGGTGGCAGCGGCGGCGGCAAGCCGTCGATGGCTCAGGCTGGCGGAAAAGAACCCGAAAAGATCGGCGAGGCGCTGGCAGCGGCTCCGGATCTGGCCAAGGCGATGTTGGCCTAGACTTCATGTCTGCCGCCTTTGTCGGTTGTAACATGTGCTGTTTGGCAGCGTGTTATGCACGAAATGAGGCGGTTGGCAGCCTCTGCGGCGCGCGGTATCTTGGGCAGCTTAGCCAATAACAGCGGCGGACATGTCCGTTGCGAATTACGTAAACGCTTTCATAAAGGAACATTGGTCATGGCTTACACCCTGCCAGAACTACCGTACGCGTACGATGCGCTCGAGCCCCATATCGACGCGCGTACCATGGAGATTCACCATACCAAACACCACAACGCCTACATCACCAAGGTCAACGCCGCGATCGAAGGCACGGATCTGGAAAGCAAGAGCATCGAGGATCTGGTCTCCGACATGGATGCCGTGCCCGAGAACATCCGTGGCGCGGTTCGCAACAACGGTGGTGGACACGCCAATCACTCGCTCTTCTGGACCGTGATGAGCGGTGACGGTGGTGGAGAGCCGAGCGGTGCCCTGGGCGACGCGATTAACGCCGAATTGGGTGGATTCGAGAAGTTCAAGGAAGACTTCAGTGCGGCGGGTGCGACCCGTTTCGGTAGCGGTTGGGCCTGGTTGTCGGTCGATGCCGACGGCAAGCTCGTCGTCGAGAGCACGCCGAACCAGGACAGCCCGTTGATGGAAGGTCGCACGCCGATCCTGGGCCTCGACGTCTGGGAGCACGCCTACTACCTCAACTACCAAAACCGTCGTCCGGACTACATCGCCGCCTTCTTCAGCGTGGTGAACTGGGACGCCGTGGCCGAGCGATACGCGGCCGCCAAGGGGTAGTCCTCGGGGCGACCTCGTAGGAAACATGAGAGAGCCGGTTCTTCCTTAGTTAGGGAACCGGCTCTTTTCGTGCGCGAATCGGGAGACTGCTGGGGCGGGGCCTATCGAAGATCGCTACGCGACGCAGCCGCTGCTAGCGTTGCTGCTCTGTGTGCTGGCATTCAACGGAATGCCCTAGGAGCCTGTAATTGCCAAGAACCGCCTGTTTACTGACCTCAATCGCGAAGCTGATGTTGACTGGCTCCGGGGCGATTCTATAATCCGCAGCCCCGCCACCGGTGTGCCGATCATGGAAGAGGCGCAAAGTTTGCCGGTTTTCGTAACCTTCGGGCCATTCGGTTACCGAAGTTACGGGAAAGAGTTGGGGGTGACGCACGTCGCCATCTCATTTCAAAATCAAGGACGAGACTGAAATGCGAAATTCATTCGGGCGCATCGTAACAACGACGCTACCATTGGTTGTACTAGTTGGTTGTAGCAGTGGCTGGGGAACTCCCCGTTGGGATTGGTGGCGTTCTGCCAAGAAGGACACGCCCAGTGCCAGTGCCTTGAGCGGTTCGCCCTACGCCAGTAGTGCCCCTGGTTTTGCTGGTGGTCCTACGGCATATCCGACTTCGCCCGCTGCGGCTGCCTCTTATCCGGGTGCCCCAGGGTATCCGGCCACGGCTGCTGCCCCCGCTGGCTACGGCGCGACGCCGTCTTACCCGCCAGCCTATCCGAGTTCGACCACGCCGGGTGCTTACAAGAGTCCCGCCGGCTATCCGAGTGCCCCGGGCGGATACGCTTCGCCTACCTCGTATCCCGCTGCTCCGGCTGCCAAGCCTTCGTCCTACAGCTCACCTTACAGCGGATACGGTACTGGCGCACCTGCCACGCCGGTTCAGCCCAAGGCGGCTCCGTACGGCCAAGCTTATCCGAAGGCCGGTGGATCGCCTTACAGCTCGACGAGCTCGCCTTCCGCCACGAGTCCGGCAAAGGGTTACAACCCATCGGCCTACGCTGCGACTTCTTCGGCCAGTACGCCTGGCAGCAGCTACAAGGCGCCGAGCGCGGTCGCTCCTGCCGGCTATGGAGCCACGGCCGCTGCCTCGCCTAGCAGCACGCCGAAGGCTGCTTCGTACACACCCTATCAGCCGGGTGCCGCCAAGGCTGGCGATCGATTCGCCACGGCCCCCACGACCAAGCCTGCAGGTGCGTACGGTACCAAGCCCGCAGCGGCCAGCACCGGTGGTTATAAGCCGCCGAGCTATTCGCCTGCTACGGCTCCTGCCGCCGTGCCCCCTGCGACGGCGCCTGCTAAGTCACCGGCTGCCTCGACGCCATCGATGCCGAGCGTTCAGCCCGGCCCATATCGCCCCGGTAGCGTGACCAGCGTTCCTGGCTACGCCGCACCGGCCGCTCCCACCGCCGGCTCTAGCCCTTACGCTGCTCCGGCAACGCCGGGTGCTACGTACCCGAGCTCGCCCTATTCCAGTCGCTAATCCAAGCGGCGGGCTAACAGCAGACGCGAATCATTCGTCAGATTGCAGTCTTGACGGAACCTGTCAAACGAGCGGACTCTACCAGGGGCTGAGTCCGCCGTTTGCACAGAGTGTCTGACCGGTGATGAACGACGCTTCTTCGCTGGCAAAGTATCGAACCGCTTCGCCGACATCTTGCGGTTTACCCCAGCGGCCGGCCGGGATGGTTGCGAAGTAACCGTCCTTCTCTTCTTGCGGATCGGTCTCGTGACGTTCGGTTGGGATCCAACCAGGTGAGACTGTATTCACGGTAATGCCATACGGGGCAAGCTCCGTGGCCATCGACCGCGACCAGCCAATCTGACCACCCTTGGCGGCCACGTATCCGCTGAAGTTGCCCACGCTGCGGTGATAGACTTCGCTGGTGATGTTGACGATTCGGCCCCACTTCTTCTCCTTCATGCCAGGCAGGATCGCCTTGGTCAGCATAAACGGACTCTTAATGAAGAAGGTGATCATCTGGTCGTAGAAGTCCCAGTCGTATTCCTCGATCGGCTTGTGCGGCTGATCGGGCGTGGCGTTGGGAACCAGGATATCGATCGGGCCGAAATTGGCGGCGACCGCATCGACGACGCCCGCAACGCCTTCTTCCGTGGAGACATCGCCCTGCACCAACATGCCGGTCGCACCAAGTGCTTCGAACTCGGCGAGTGCCTTCTCGGCTCGCTCGGTGTTATGGAAGTAGTTGATCGCCACTTTGGCACCCGCTTTACCGAGTGCTTGAGCGACCCCCTTGCCAAGGCCGGTGGTGCTACCGGTTACCAAGGCAACGTGACCTTCGAGTGAATTTGCCATCGGCTACTTTTGCTCCTGCTAGGTATGTCGACGTCGAATGTTCGACGCGTCCTATGTCTTAATGTCTAAACGATTGCGATATCGCTATTGTCGCCGCTACTTCTTTTCAACAACCCACACGTTACGGTAGCGGACCGGGTTGCCGTGGTCTTGCAGGTGCAGCGGTCCCTTAGCGGCACCTTCGCCACTTACGCCGGCGGGTGTTCCCTTGGGCAATTCCACGTCATCGTGAATCAGCACGCCGTTGTGGCGAACGGTAATGCGGGCGTTCTTAATCTTGTTGCCTTCCGCGTCAAAGCGAGCGGCAGTGAAGTCGATGTCGTAGGTTTGCCAGGTGAGCGGGGGCAAGCACATGTTGACCGCCGGCTTACTGACGCTGTAGAGACCACCGCATTCGTTATCGAGTCCAGCCAGCCCGAATGAGTCGAGCATCTGCACTTCGTAGCGACCTTGCAGGTAGCAACCGCTGTTGCCGCGGCCTTGGCCACGCGAGAACGGCATGTACGGCAGGCGGAATTCGACGTGGACCGAGTGGTCGCCAAACGTCTGCTTGCTGTTGGAGCCCTGCGTTAGCAGGCCGTCTTCGGTCATCACAGCCGGACCACCTTTGCGGTGGCGGACGAAGTTGTCGACGCCGCTGCCATCGAACAACACAACCGCGCCCTTGGGCGGTTTTTTGCCGAGTGTGGGGCTCTTGCGGTAGACCTTATTTAGAACCGCGATTTGATCGCCCTCGCCGCTGAGCACGACCATCGCACCGTGGCCCGTAACGCCCGTTCCGTGGTCGCCAGCGAAAGTGACGAAACCATCTTTCAGCGTCGCTTCGACCTGCTCGCCTGCTTCGCCATTCCAGCCAGCGCCTGGCAGGCCGCCTTCGAAGCCGACAGCGCGAAACTTCTTGTTTCCCAGAGCGATGACCTGCACGGCCAGCGTGTGAGTCGGATCGTCATGAAGCGTACCAACGTATTCGCCTTGGATTTCAAAATCGGAATCGACGTAGTCCGGATCGGTATAGGCGACGTTGCCGTCGGCGGCGTAGCCGAGGGTCGTGCTGAAGCTCAACGCAATCAGGGCGAGGATCAATCGTGTGGTCAGTTTCATCAGGTGGGACTCCTAAAGTGGGTTGGCTTCTTCTATATGAATGCAATGCGAGCGATCGAGTTCGCGTGCGGGAGAGTCGTCTTGAGGAAGGGTCGTTCGAGGAGGGGATCGCGGCGAGCGACCAGTTCGGCATGGGTGCCTTTGTACAGGAGGCCTTTCGATGCGGGCGCCGCCCAAGCAAACAGCGAAATAGTAGGGGGCGAAAAAAACGCGGACACGCTCTTAATAGCAATGTCCGCGTTCGTGTCTCAAAATCGTCAGTCGTTACCAGCCCATGACCATATTCGATTCGATGACCTTGCGGGCCGCTTCGAGATCGGAACCGGTCTTCTGCATATAAAGGCGAATGGCGTGAACTTTGTCGCCCGAGGCATCGGCCAGGCAGTCGCGAGCATTGTTGCAAGGGTCGATGCTGCTGCCAGAGATGCCCAAAGCTCCCTTGGAGATCACCCAGGTGTCGCGAGGACGTTTGGTCATCCGAAGCACATCTTCGCGAGGATAAGCATCCTTCACGACGGCGGTCGCAGCTTCTTCGCCTTCCGCCCAGGTGATGATTATGTGGTTTTCGGTCTCCACCTCGAATAGTGGCATTGGTCCGTCCTTTCCTTATCAAAAACGATTTGGCCGCTGGTGACAGATTCAATCTGTCTATATTTCGCCGCGCACATAGGCCCCACTTGGTCATGCTACCGATCTGTGCGTCCGATTGCCAGAACCGACCGCCGCGAGGAATCGCCAGTTGCGAAAGCCTTGTCGGCTGTGCCCTTTCTTCGGCCGCTACGGGCGGCGAAAAGGCGGGAGTTTTTTGGCCGTCTGTGGGGGGCCCCAGGGTGTAGTGAAAAAACTCCAAGTGCCTATTGGATAACGACTTAGTGAAACCGGATGGTTGTCGGTAGTGCAGGATTAGTGTGTGGCTGGGTAGTCCGTGGAAATAATGGCCACCCGC
>CAYLRE010000037.1:0-23599 GCA_964385715.1 uncultured Planctomycetaceae bacterium | reverse complement strand
CGAGATCGACGAACGCGACGTCGGTCCCTCGGGCATGCCCGGCGAGATGGGCGAGGTGCTCGACAAGTTCGACCTCCGCGACCTAGTGCAATTCCTCAGCACGCTACGGCATCCGAAGAAGACACAGTAGTTCGGGTGTTTATAGGGCAACGGCAGAACGAGGACGCTGCTTACCAGCAACGTGACACACTAACTGACTTCCACGATCGCCTTGATCACGCCGGACGCGGGGTCCGTGTAGGTTGGGAAGTCGTCGATAAACGTATCGAGCGTCGTGTGGTGCGTGATCCAAGGATCGGTTGCCACGGAGCCAGATTCGAGGGCCGCCATCACTTGAGCGAAGTCCTGCGGCAGTGCGTTACGCGACGACAGCAGCGTCATCTCGCGGACGTGCATATGAGCCGGACGAAAGGTGACCTCGGCACCGGTCAGGCCGACGAAGACGAGCTTGCCTGTCGGGGCGACTAGATCAAACGCTCCGGCCATTGAGTCGGGATTGCCCGTGGCGTCGAATACGACACTGGGTAGATCGCCACCGCCGACCGCTCGCAGTCGATTCGCAAGATCATCAGCTGTGTCATTCTTGGCCGCCACGACAGTCTCGTCGACTCGCATCGTGTCGGCACAAAAGGCCAAACGTCGTTCGTCGCGGTCAATTACCGTGACACTGGCACCCGCCTGTTGCGCGAAGGCGACGACAGACAGACCGATCGGCCCGGCACCAACCACGGCCACCGACGGGGCGGCAACGGATGAGGCGACTACGGACGCAGCGCCAGATTCTCTCTTTCGCTGACAACGTACAAGTTGCGCCCGCCGCACGGCATGGGCACCAATCGACAAAGTCTCGACCAGGGCCAGCTGCTCGAGCGAGAGCTTTGTCGAGGAATGTAGCTTTCTCGCGGGCACGAGAAATCGAGGGCGGAGACCGCCGTCGGTGTGAACGCCGAGCACCTCGAGCCGTTCACAGCAATTGATTCCTCCACGACGACAGGCGAAGCAATCACCGCAATTGAGATACGGTTCGACACAGCAGCGATCGCCCACCGCGACGTTGGTCACATCGTCGCCAAGGGCCAGCACTTCCACGCCCAATTCGTGCCCAAGAATGCGCGGATAAGAAAGCAGCGGCATCTTGCCACGATAGGCGGCAACATCCGTGCCACAGACGCCCACACGATGAACCTGCACGAGTGCTTCACCTGCCGCGGGAGCAGACGGTTCTGCGATGTCGATCGCCGTGAACCGCTCCGGCTCTTCGAGCAACACCGCTTTCATGCAGTTCTTTCCTATGCCGGACATCCGTACCGCGAGCGAATACGACAACTGGCCCGAAGCATCAACGAGGGACACCACCTGCTCGGCATCGAGACGTCAGGGTTTCCGATTAACCCAACGCACTCTTGCCAGGCACCGCCACAGTCGGCATCTCGACATTGCCCCAGGCGTACTTGGCGGGGCCGAGTACGACATCGGAGCCTAGGGCCTGTTCCCAGGTCACATCCTGGCCGGTGTAGGCCGATTCGCGAGCCATAATCGCCATCATCGTGCTCTTCGACATGTAGTCGCCGTTGTTGATGGGGTTGCCAGAGCGAATCGCCGCGAACAGTTCTTGGTGCTCTTTGAGGTACATGTCGGTCCCTTTGCCCTCAAATTCCCAGGCATTCGGACCAGAGATCTTTGCGGCCATGACATCGGCCGTTCCCTTGGAACCCATCACGTAGTCGTTGATGTCGATGGTGCAGCCGCTTTGCTGGCGACAGGTGCTAAAGCATTTCACGCCGCTCGCGTATTCGTAAACGGTGCAGAAGTGATCGTAGACGTTGCCATACTTGGCGTCGGTTCGCTTGATACGACCACCGATCGAGCTCACCTTGACCGGCGTTTCGTCCTGCATAGCCCAAGCCATCTTGTCGAGGCTGTGGATGTGCTGTTCGGTGATCATGTCGCCGGAGAGCCAGGTGTAGTAGAGCCAGTTCCGCATTTGGATTTCCATTTCGCTCATGCTGTTCTTCGGCTGAACGCTCCACAGCTCACCGGTGTTGTACGAAGTATGCAGAGCCACAATGTCGCCCACGGCACCGTCGTGCACGCGCTTCATTAGCTCGACCTTCGGTTCGTGGTAGCGGTAGCAAAGACCGGAGACCACGTTGAGGCCCTTGGTCTTAGCGAGGCGACAGGTCTCCATCACCGAACGGACACCCGCGGCATCAACCGCGACCGGCTTCTCACAGAAGACGTGCTTGCCTTTCTCGATAGCGTAAGCCAGGTGGGCCGGGCGGAAGTGAGGCGGCGTGGCCAACAGCACCACGTCGACGTCACTGTCAATGACTTGTTTGTAGGCATCGAAGCCGGTGAAGATGTGATCGTCGTCGACCAGCACCCGTGAGCCGTACTTTCTATTCTTCTTCATGTACGGAATACGCGTGGCCATGCGATCGGCAAAAGCATCGCCCACGGCCGTTAGCACGGCGCCAGAGTCGGCCATCAGTGCGTCTTTCACGGCGGAAGTTCCGCGACCACCACAACCAATCAGACCAACCTTGAGCGTCTCGTTCCCGCCGGCATAGGCGGTGCGAGAGAGTGCGGAACTAAGTCCCACAGCCGCGGCGGCGACACCGGTGGTCTTGATGAAATCACGTCGAGAAGAAGAGGCTTGATCGGACATCACGAATCCTCAAGTGCTAGTAAATTATATGCGGGAGTGTGGTTGGCGAATTTTGGTGAGGAACCTGCCGCCGGGGTTAACCGTCTACAGGCCGAAGCACGTATTCATCCGTGCTTCCACATCCGCCAGGTAGGCTTTGGGGCCGCCAGCCAGTTCGGCCGTGGCCCATCCAGTATAACCGATTTCGTCCAAAGCTCGCCTCACCTCTTTCCAATTGACGTCGCCTTCGCCCAATTTGCAGTCAAATCCGCTGCCGCCCTTGTCTTTTCCCCAATCTTTAGCGTCTAACTTGACGATTCGGCGGCCCAAAACGCGAATCCAGTCCTCGGCAGGGCCGAATTTCTGGTGGTTGCCAATATCGTAGTAATGCCCCACCCAAGGACTATCAATCGCGTCGATGTAGTCACGGGCTTGTTCGGCAGTTTCGCAGAAGCCGTTCCAGACATTCTCAATCAGAATACGGATGCCGAGCCGCGACGCGAGCGGCAACAGCTTGCGAATCTCGACGATCGAACGGTTCCAGACATCGTCGTGAGTCTCGTCGTCACCGGAAACACGACCTGGTACCAATAACACAGTCGACCCGCCGTAGTAGTGCGAATCACGAATCGCCTGTTCGAGTCCTTCGCGTCCCTTGTCGCGCTTTTTTTCATCCGGCGAGGAAAGACGATAAACCCAATGCCAGGAATCAACGACGCCGTGAATCGGCATGCCGGTCTTGCGGCTGGCGTCGAGCACTTCCTTCTGATCGTAGGTCGCCTTGCTATGCAGCGGAGCATTCAGCTCGACGCCGTCGTAGCCGAGATCCTGCTGCAGCTTGAACTTGTCGAGCACCGAGGCGCCGTCTTGGACCATTCCCCATTTCACCGCCTTGAAGATCCGACGCTCCGGCTGACCTGGCGCCAGGGTGTCTTCCGAGGCTTCACTCGGCTGGCCACTCTGACTACCGATGACGGCCGTGGCGGCGAGACCAGCGGCCGCGGTCTTAACAAAGTTGCGACGAGTGAAATGGTTATCCGACATGCGGACCTCCGGGCGGGATATCTAGGGTGAGTGGCCTTGGTCGTGTGGAACGACGCGGGTGTGTCCAATCATTTTCGCACTCCCGCCAACTGCTGACAAGTGTTGCTAACGTGTTATGAAAAAAGAGCTTATCCTTTGTCGAACAAAGCACCAGTCTGGCGAAAGTGAAACAGCCCACAGTTGTATCTGGCTAAACCGCGAATAATCAGGATGAGAAGAACAGGATCCTTTTCCCTGGCTGCGGGGCGGAGACACGATCGATTCAACTGATTCCGCGATGCACCAAGGCGCCTTCCCCGACGCCTATCGCAACGCCGTTGAACAGAGAGGTTGTGCCGCCTCGCAGCCCTTTTCAAGAAGTCGTGGTCCGAGTGGCTTGTGCACCAGGACCACGACTTTTTTTGCCGTATGCAGAAAAACGGGGTCGGGGCGAAAAAACTCCAACGTGTTGCGACGTGGGGCCTTGCGCGAATCGCCGTTTTGGCCACTTATGACCGCAACTCTCTTGAGCGGTTGCCCTTAGAGTAAATTCGCCCTATTTGCGGCCGACGCCAAAAAAGTCGCCTTCGTTGTGAAGCGGTCTCCCGACCGCTTCACTCCTTGGACCGTAGGTCTCCGAATCTACACGCCAGTTTGAGACCTGCGGTCGACCAAGTGGGCTGGTCAGGAGACCTGCCCACAGCGGCGTCTAGTCGGGTGCCATGCCCACGTTTACGTGGGCATGTGGATTAACACGCGACGAACGCTTGCTCACACCCAAGGGTGAGCATGGCACCCCACCGCACCCTCAAGTCTCTCGACTCAGGTCTCAAGCCTATTAACCAATTTGCCAAAGAACGGAGTGATTGTTGCTGAACACTCCGTGTTCAGCTTGAGCGGAATTCGGAGAATTCCGCGACAATAAATAACAAGGCCAACCCTATCACACCTGCGGGGTTCAAAACAAACAAAAAGGCGGTCGGCCGCCGTCATTGAGCAGGCCAGGCGTCGAACACCCGCAGAACAACAAGAGAACAGTTGCAGAACGGAAGAAGGCCGCTCAACGGCCGAGGCGGGCGAGCAGAAAAACGCACATTACTACAACTCGTCTGCGTCACGCAGTGCCGCGCGACTATGTGCCGGCATGCCGTTAGTCGCACAACGCGCGGGGAATAGGTGCCATGCCCACGCTTACGAGAGGGTATCCGGGAATGCAATTTGCCCAACTTCCCGGAAAAGGTAGCGCATTTCCTTTTAGCCCCGAAGGGGCTAACGGTGCTGATTTGCCCGTCTTCCATTCCCAGGCACGCTCACCCAAGGGTGAGCATGGCACCCTAGCAACGAACGCTACCGCAAGACAAACTTACTCGCCGGTTTCGCGGCGAGCGGTGTCATCTTCCGAGCCGGTCGCACTGGCGTCGGCTTCGCCTGCCTCACCGCGTTTCGGTTCGCTTTCGGTCCCTGGCACGATCTTTGGCTGCGGCGAAGTCTCGTCGACGATTCGACGCAACTGTTCCGCATCCATCGTCTCGTCCTTGAGCAGCTGTTCGGACAGGGCGATCAGCGTCGCCCGACGGGTGCTAAGAATCTGTCGCACCTTGGCGAGTCCGTCGTCGACAATGCGACGCACTTCTTCGTCGATCTCGCGGGCAGTCTCTTCGCTGTGCGAGCCACCACTCGGCGGTTCACCCGTCGGAATGAAGGCATTCCGCGAACTCTCACGGTAGTTCACTCGGCCGAGACCGCTCATGCCGTATTGCATGACCATGCTGCGAGCAATTTCGGTCGCTCGTTCCAGGTCGTTCTGGGCACCGGTCGAAATGTCTTCAAAGATCTGCTCTTCGGCAATGGTGCCGGCCAGCAGAACCTGAATGCGGCTTTCCAGCTCCGCCTGCGTCATTAAGAAGCGATCTTCCTCGGGTCGCTGCATCGTGTAACCGAGTGCGGCCAGACCACGCGGAATGATCGAGATCTTGTGGACCGGATCGGTGTTCGGCAGGCTGTGCGCGACCAGCGCGTGACCTGCTTCGTGGTAAGCGACGCGTTGTTTTTCGTCCTCGTGCATGATCCGCTGCTTCTTTTCCAAACCAGCGGTAACGCGTTCGACACCTTCGTTGAATTCTTCCATGCCGACGGCGTCTTTATTGTTTCGTGCCGCAAGCAGGGCCGCTTCGTTGACCAGGTTGGCCAAATCGGCACCACAGAAACCGGAAGTGATCCCGGCGATCTTGGCCAAATCAACCTCGTCGTCGAGCTTGACCTTCTTGACGTGAACCTTGAGCGTGTCTTCGCGACCGCGGACGTCCGGTCGATCGACCAACACGTGACGATCGAATCGGCCAGGTCGCAATAGAGCCGGGTCGAGCGTTTCCGGGCGGTTGGTCGCGGCCAACACAATCACGCCGGAATTGGAATCGAAACCGTCCATCTCCACGAGAAGCGCGTTGAGCGTCTGTTCGCGCTCGTCGTGCCCGCCGACCATGCCGCTGCCGCGGGTCTTGCCGAGGGCATCGAGTTCGTCGATGAAGACGATGCAAGGTGATTTTTGTTGGGCCTGCTGAAACATGTCACGGACACGGGCCGCACCGACACCGACGAACATTTCGACGAAATCGGAACCGGAGAGGCTAAAGAACGGCACACCTGCTTCGCCTGCTACGCTCTTGGCAAGCAGCGTCTTTCCGGTACCGGGAGGGCCTACCAGAAGCACGCCACGCGGAATGCGACCGCCTAGGCGTTGGTACTTGTCTTTGCTGCGGAGGAAGTCGACGACTTCGCGGAGTTCTTCGACCGCCTCTTCCACGCCGGCCACGTCGTCAAACGATACGCCAAGGTCTTCCTGAGCGTGCAATTTGGCGCGACTGCGACCAAAGGCCATCGGCGAACCGGCTCCGCCCATGCGTCGCATCATGATCAAGATGAAGAACACGAACAGACCGGTGATGAGCAACATCGGTCCCCAACGGTTTAGGAATCCCGGTGGGTCGACGAAATCGTAGTCCTTGAATTCCGATTCCTTCAGCAAGTCACTGAAGGTCTTGTTTCCATCCACGCCAAGGTTGCTGTAAAAGCTGGTCTCTTTCGTGTCCGCCTCATTTGCCGACGGGTTGTTCGTCTTCGGATCGATGAGTGTCTGCGTGATCTTACCCGTCACGCGGCTGTATCCGATCTCCAACTTCTTGGGATCGGCATAGCGATAGGTCTGCTTCTTGCCGCCAGGGCCAGTCTCCAGTTCGACGTCGATGTATTTCGGCGCGTCTGGGTTCTTGGGATCAAGTTGCTTGATCAGCTTGGCCAGATCACCCGCTTCAATCTTCACGTTGTTCCCAACACCGGAGAATACCGTGTAGAGAAAAAGGCTCACAATCGCCGCACCCATCAGGATGAGCATGAACTGATTGCCAGCGGGAGCCGGTTTCTTGTCGTTCGAAGGGCGGTTGGAATCGCCTTTGCCTTCCATTATCTGCTTCCTACGTGTCGCGTTGTGATTGGCCTCACCGCCTCGCGCGGCAGACCAAGTGAATTCAGGGGCTTTACCGACAATCCTGTGACAGGTGGATCCCGTGACTCGTGTATCCTGTGATTGGGGATCCGCCGCCCAAGGAGAGAATCTTCCTGTGCGGGAATGTTCACAGCCCGGCAATTATACCGCAATAGTCGGCTCCGCGGCGACCAGCCGGCGATCGACTGGCCTTTGAAATCGCCTTGCCGCCGCTCTCGGCCGCTCATAGAATGCCTGCCAGACGATTTCCCCCTGTTTCTCAGGCGATATAAGTGCGCCAGCCGCTCTGATCGCATCCAAGAAGGGGTACCCCACCTTTACGATCTAACGAACCGGAATAGCCGCCACCTGCCGAGCTTGCGGCTAGTCTGCAGACAGTCCATCGTTATTTTTTTCGGCAAACTCTTGTTTTGGCAGGGACCTGCCGTTTTATAGGTCAAGATTTTCTGTCCTGTTTGCCGCCCACGCCATTTCCAACCCGCCGGCGTTTCCAACCTACCCCTAGAAATACAGAGTCAGTCAGCCGCCGATGTCGGAGAGCATCCAAAACGTTGCCCTATTAGGTTCGACTGGCAGCATCGGCCGCAGTGCTCTGGAGGTGATCGCCGCCAGCAGAGATCGGCTTTCGGCCTACGCACTCACCGGACACACCAAGCTCGACCGCCTCGCTCAGCAGGCCCAGCAGCACGGCCCCCGCTTTGTGGTGACCACCGACCCGGATGCCGCGAACTCATGGGATCGTTCCGGGCTTCCCACGGGCACCGAGGTGCTCAGCGGCGAAGAGGGAATCGCCCGCATTGTGAGCGACGAACAGGTCGACATCGTGCTGGCGGCCATCGTCGGAGCCGCCGGGCTACAAGGAACTTGGGCCGCGCTCGAAGCGGGCAAGACGGTCGCCCTGGCCAATAAAGAGACACTTGTTATGGCCGGCCCGCTAGTCATGGAGCTAGCACGCGAGCGGAACGCCCGCATGTTGCCAGTCGATAGCGAGCATAGCGCTGTATTTCAGGCGATGCAGAGCGGCCAGAACAGAGAGGTCGAGCGGATCGTATTGACCGCTAGCGGGGGACCGTTTCTCGATCGCTCGCTAGCCGACCTGGCCAATGTGACCGTCGATGACGCTCTGGCCCACCCCACCTGGGACATGGGCCCGAAGATCACGGTCGATTCGGCCACCATGATGAATAAGGCGTTAGAAATCATCGAAGCCCGCTGGCTGTTCGATATGGAGCCGGAAAAGATCGACGTGGTGATCCATCCGCAGTCGATCGTCCACTCCCTGGTCGAGTTTGTCGATGGATCGGTGATCGCCCAAATGAGCCCTCCGGACATGAAATTACCGATCCAATACGCCCTCACGTGGCCCGATCGGGTGGCTGGAGCGGCAACGCGTCTCGACTTGACCGACCAAATCACGCTAGACTTCAGGCCCCCAGATTTGGAGCGTTTTGAAGCGCTCCGTCTTGGCCACGAGGCGGCACGCGTCGGCGGTACGGCCGGCGCCGTATTGAATGCCGCCAATGAAGCGGCCGTGGCAGGCTTCTTGGCCGGCGAGATTCCGTTCGCCGAAATCACCACCGCCTGTCGAAACGTATTAGAAAATCACAACTTCGACCCTTCGCCTTCGCTAGCCGATTTGATGGCCATCGACCGTTGGGCTCGACTGGAGGTATCGCGTTGGATCAGCTCCTAATCGCCGCCGCATCCACTGACTACACCTGGATCTTCGGCCTACTCAAAGCCCTGGCAGGTTTGGGCTTCGTTATCTTCGTGCATGAACTCGGTCACTTCCTGGTGGCCAAGGCGTGTGGCGTGAAGTGCGAGAAGTTCTACGTCGGCTTCGACATCCCGATCAAACTTGGTTGGGGCAAATGGGGCATTCCGCTGCCCGCCTCGCTTTGGAAGAAACAGTGGGGTGAGACCCTCTACGGCATCGGCATCGTCCCGCTCGGCGGTTACGTGAAGATGCTCGGCCAAGACGACAACCCGGCCAAGTATCGCGAGATGCAAGAGAAGGCCAAGCTGGCCAAGGAACAAGAAGCGCAAGGCGACAGTGCCGTGGCCAGCGATGAAACCGCTGCTGCCGCCCCGGACGCTACTGTTAGCGCCGACACAGCCGCCGCTACCGACAAGACAGCCGGCGAAGGTGGCGAAGAGGACTTCGTCCTCGATCCCCGCAGCTACATGGCCAAGTCGGTGCCGCAGCGAATGGCGATCATCTCCGCTGGCGTGATCATGAACTTGATCTTCGCGGTGAACTTCGCAGCGCTCGCCTACTATCTCGGCGTTCCGTACACGCAGGTCATCATTGGCCGTACTGTCTCTGGCAGCCCAGCCTCGGAAGCGAATCTACCGCTCGGCGGCAAGATCGTTCAGATCACCCGCGAAGGTCGCAAGAGCGAACACCTGCGGTTCGGCATGGACTTCAGCCAGACCGTTGCGCTGTGGGACGAAGGCAAGGCCATCCCAATTCTGATTCGCGATCGCTCTGGCGAAGAGAAGTGGTACGAAGTCGTGCCGGACATCGTCGAGATTGAAGGTGAAGGTAAGATCTCAAGACTTGGCTTCGCGCCGATCGCCTCGACGCAGCTATCGCCAAAGAATCCAGTTCCGACCAGCTACCCCGTTCCCACTTCTGACGCGAGTGAACCATTCGCTCCGCTCGACATCATCGAAGCCATCAAGGTTAACGGGCAAACCCTTTCAATCAAAGACTTCATCGATCTTCAGGCGGCGCTCGCGGGCCACGTCGACGATAAGCTGACGTTCGTCTTGAAGCGCGAGGTCACGAGCGACAACGCCTCACAAAACACAGCCGCCGAGAGCAAGGGACCGGTCTACAAGACGGTCGAGTCCGAGGTCGGCACCCGTGCTCGTCGCCGCTTCGACTTCCAGGTCAAAATGGGACCAGTCACGTCCATTCGTAAAGGCTCCCCGGCCGAGAAGGCGAAGCTGGAGCCGGGACACCTGATTAAAGCAGTCAACGGAAAGCCCGTCGCCGATCCGCTCGTCTTGGACGACCAACTTCGCCGCTTGGCGGGGACCGAGGTCAAACTAACCGTCGAAAAAGATGGCACGGAAACCGAGCTAGCGATCACGCCGGCATTGCCTGATCGATACACCGTAGACTTTTCGTACGACCTGCCGGTCGGTCTCGAATCGATTGGTGCCGCCTTTGCGATCGAAGATGTTGTCGCCAGCGCGGGCAATGATTGCCCACTTGAGCCGGGAGACAAACTGATCGCGGCCCAATTCGTCGGCGGCTCCGATGAAACCAAAAAGCTGCTCAGAAAGAGAGAGCAAGACGAAGCGATCGACCTCACCAAGCGGGCCAACAACTGGCTGGCAGTCGATTTGGCGATTCAATTTCTGCCGGCCGACACCAAAGTCAAAGTCAAACGTCAGCGGGGAAGTGAAACGGAAGTCGTCGAACTGACGCCGAATTCATCCACCGAATACTCCTTGGCCAGTCGCGGACTCGCGCTCAAACGGGCTGAAGAAATCCGCGTCGCCGACGGCTGGGGAGAGGCTTACGCGCTCGGCTTTCGTCAAACGAAGGAAGATGCCTTGCGCGTCTTTGTCTTCTTGCGAAAGCTGGTCACCGGTCGCGTTTCGCCGAAGATGCTCGGCGGCCCGTTCACCATCGCCGCGGTCGCCACCAGTGAAGCCTCGCGAGACTTCTCGCGACTGTTGATGTTCCTCACCCTGCTGAGTGCGAATCTGGCGGTGATCAACTTCCTGCCGATTCCGGTACTCGACGGCGGCCACATGGTCTTCCTCGGTCTGGAAGCGATCTTCCGTCGCCCGGTTAGTGAAAGGGTCGTGATTCCGCTCACGTATCTCGGCCTGTTCTTGATCCTGGGGCTGATGATCTTCGTCTTCAGCCGCGACATCGATCGATTCTTCATTCGCTAGTGCGGCCATGAAGCTTCACGCTAAAGCCGTGTTGTTCGACGCCGTCGGCACGCTGATCACCCCACGTCCGTCGGTCGCCGCCGCTTACCACGGCGCAGGAGAACGCCACGGTGCGCAGCTGCCGATCGACGTGGTGGCAACTCGTTTTGCGGCCGCCGTAAAGGAATACGGCGCCTCGGAACTTGCCGCCTCCACACAGCCGAATCAAACCTATCGCACCAGTGAAGAGCGCGAACGAAATCGCTGGCGAGCGATCGTCGGGCACGTTTTTCCCGAACTGACTCAAGACGTCACCGTGCTCGACAATTTGTTCGACGATCTGTGGGCGCACTTCGCCGATCCGGCCCATTGGGCCCTGTTTGACGATGTGCCCGACGTTTGGCAGTCGCTTCGTGAACAGGGGATAACCGTCGGCGTGGCTTCTAACTTCGATCGACGCTTGCTCGCCATTGGAGAAGCTCTCGCGCCGCTTGGCGATTGTGAGCACTGGTTCGTCTCTTCGCTCGTAGGGCATCGCAAACCGGGTCCCGCCTTCTACCAGGCGATTGAAGACGAGCTACAGCTTCCGCCTGATCAGCTGCTGTTGATCGGCGATGACCTGGAGAATGACTATCTGGCGGCCCGTCGTGCCGGCTGGCAGGCATTGTTCATCGATCGGTCAGGCGCCGCCGCAGAGCATGAAGATGTCGAGCCGGCCCACCGCCTGAGCAGTCTCGGCGAGCTTGTAGAAGTGCTAGCACTCTAACATTCGCGAGACTCCGCGCACTGGCCCGTGCCGACAAACCGCGTCAAGTCGATGTCGCTATTGCCGAAAATCGGCGAATGGTAGTAGCATGCCGGGCGCACACGTAGACCACCATCGCTTCCGTACCGATACGATTGCCGACCCCATCCCAATCGGCGTCGTCGGGGAAAGGATTCCCAGACGCAATGGCCACTCGACTCGAACAACTTGCCCAACTGGTCGGCGGCACGCTCGTCGGTGACGGTTCGCTCGAAATCCGTGAAGCGGCTACGCTCACTTCGGCCAAGCCCAACGAGATCTCCTTTCTTGAACGTGCGGACAAGGTTCAATATCTCGAAGACACCTCAGCCGCGGCGATCGTGGGCCCGCGCGACTTTGCGCCCGCCGGCTGGAATGTGATCCAAGCCGACGATGTTCAGCAGTGCTTCGCGCAGATCGTGATGCACTTTCGCCCGCCGCGCGAGAAGGCGCGAAGCGGGGTCAGCCCCGTCGCTCACGTCAGTGCCACCGCGCAGCTCGAAGAAGACGTCGACATTCATCCCGGCGCGGTCATTGGCGACGACGTGATCATCGGCCGCGGATCCACGGTACACGCCAACGCGGTCATCATGGATGGCTCCCGCCTCGGCGAGAACGTCACCGTCTTCGCCGGCGCCGTGCTCTATGAAGAAACGGTCGTCGGACATCGCTGCATCATTCACGCCGGCGCAATCATCGGCGCCTACGGATTCGGCTACGACTCCAGCAGCGGTCGCCACGTGCTCTCCGCCCAACTCGGCAATGTCGAAATCGGCAATGACGTGGAGGTCGGCGCAGGCACAACCATCGATCGTGGAACTTACGGTCCGACCGTGATCGGCGACGGCACCAAGATTGACAATCAGGTCATGATCGCCCACAACGTTCGCCTCGGCCGGCACAACATGATCTGTTCGCAATGCGGCGTCGCGGGGAGCAGCACCACCGGCGACTACGTCGTGATGGCTGGCAAAGTCGGACTCCGTGACCACATCCACATTGGCAATGGGGCCACACTCGGTGCCATGGCTGGCGTCATGAACGACATTCCACCCGGCGAAGTTCACTACGGCATTCCCGCCACACCAGAACGCGAACAGATGCTCAAACAGGCCGCCCTAATCAAGCTGCCGCAGATGCGGAAAGAGTTCAAGAAGATGCGCAAGGAACTCTCCGAACTGATCGATCAGGTCAACGCCGACGAGACTCCGACAACATCCGGCAGCGACGTGGCGGCCAGTGACATGGCGTCTAAGAACGCCGCCTAACTGTTGCGTTATCCCCCGCGTCATCCTCAGAGCGTTTCGCAATCCATTCGCGACAACTTCGCCTTATCGCCTTCACTTCGGCCCCATGACCGTCAGACTCGTGACTGAGAATCGTAGAGAACGCATCGGACTGCTCGCCGCTTGGGGCCGCTATCCGATCGTGGTTGCCGAAGAGCTCAAACGCCAAGGCTACGAAGTCGTCTGCCTCGGCATCACCGGACATGCCGACGCCGAGTTGGCTGAGATCTGCGACGAGTTTCGCTGGATCGGGGCTGCCAAGCTGGGCGCCCAGATTCGCCACTTCAAGCGGCACGGCGTTACCCGTGCGACCATGGCCGGCAAGCTCCACAAGGTGGCCATGTTCCAGCCGTTCGCCATTCTCCGGCACATGCCTGACTGGCGCTGCATCCGCACCTACTACCCTCACTTCATCACCGGTTCCAAGGATCGCAAGGACGATACCTTGCTGGGAGCGTTGGTCGATGAATACGCCAAGGACGATATCATGTTCGCACCGGCCACCGACTTCGCCCCCGAACTGCTGCTCAAGAAGGGCCAACTCTGCGGCAAGAAAATCTCTTCTTCACAGTGGTCCGACATCGCCTTCGGCTGGGAACTGGCCAAGAAGATGGGCGAACTCGACGTAGGACAAAGCGTGGCCGTAAAGGGGCAGGCAGTGTTGGCCGTGGAAGCGGTCGAAGGGACCGACGCCTGCATCCGGCGTGCCGGCGAACTCTGTGCCGCCGGTGGATTCACGGTTGTCAAAGTCGCCAAACCGAATCAGGACATGCGCTTCGACGTGCCGACGATCGGACTCGGTACGATCGAAACCATTGCCGCCGCGGGTGGCAGACTTCTGGCGGTCGAAGCGGACCGCACGATCATCATCGATCAAGCCCGCGTCGCCCAGCTGGCCGAGTCGCTCAAGATCAAGATCGTCGCAGTCCACGACCCGGCCGCCGATCGCAATCTAAGTGCCGCGGCGTAGGACCTCTAAAACAGGAACGTCTCGGAAAGAAACACGCCTTCGCGGCGGAGCGCCGGGTTGTTTGAAAAGTTACCCACGCCTTGCACTTCAAAAAACGATCGCGGGCCGGTCTTCCTTTGGTAGCGAAGTCCGACACCCCATACTGAGTCGCCGCCGGGCGCGTCGTAGGCCAGCTCCGGCAAGAGGGACTCGTCTTCGTGGTGGCGAAACAACTGCCAGCCGATCGCCATACCGACGTTGTCGCTCGGCGCGCGGGCAGCGGCCAATGGAATCAACGGATCGACGGCGAAGGCGGTTCGCACGCGATCGAAGTTGCCGCCACTGATTGACTGCCAACCTTTGGTGGAGCGGAAGGCGGTCGCATAGAAGACACTCTTCTCAACGCCGCAGAAACCATGCGTGTGTAGCCAGTGCCGGTTGTATTCCAGCACGAACAGTTGACCACCCCCGCCGGCTGCTTCTGACGCCATCCGGAACATGGCCCGACCAGCGAACGTGTGTGGTCCGCAAAGTTTCGTCGCACTGGCAGCCAGATACTGCGCGTCGAGGTCGCTCTGATTTCCGTGCTGCACGTACCCGTAGGTCAGCTCCCACAGCGTGTGGTAGTAATCGGCATTGGCATGCAGCATGTAAAGATTCGCCGAACTGTCGGTATAGGCGTCGACATCGTCCAAGGCGACGACCGCCTGAATGTTGAGGTTGCTCAGATTGCCGAGAAAGATCGTGTTCTTGCTGACGATGAAACCGAGGATTTCGTCGTTGATCAGCAGCCGATTGTGGGCGGCGAAGGGAACCTTGCCGAGTACGACGTGGTAGTCACGCGCCTTGAATTGGTCGTGGATAAAACCACCGAACACGCTGGCCACCTCAAACTCCACCCAGTATCGTTGCGGGATACCGGTGCTGTTGTCGTCGTAACCTTCGGGATCGTTAAGCCTGTAGAACGAGCCGCCGGTGTTGTTCTCACCCAGGGGCCGCCAATGGACATGCAGGCGATCGGTGTCGGTCACGCGAAAATCGAGGTCCAACAGCAGTTGATGACCGAGCAGATCGTGGCGCTCATCGTCGGCTTCGAAGGCAGTTCCGATCAATTCGTACGCACCATAGAGCACCAGACGCGGGTCCCAATGGTAGCCGCACTTGGGCCAACGATGATTCGGGTGGTGCGGAATCGGCCCGGCACCGAGAAAATTGTCGAACATCGTGACCGGCTGCGGGGCGTGCCAATCTTCCGGCAAACGCAATACCTGCACATGCGCGTGCGGGTCGTGCTCGGGCCAGTTGAGCCGGTCGCCCTCCGGGGCGTATAGATAAGAACCGCCATGCAGCCAGATCTCTTCATCGAGCGAGGGAAGCGGTTCGTAGTGATGCTCGCCCTGGGGTGCCGGCAGATCTTCGCCAGGCGCGGGTAGCTCATCTTCGTTCGGGAGTATTTCCTCAGCCGTGTCGGATGTCTCTCCCGCGGGAGCTGGTAGCTCGTACTCCTCGGCCTCCTTCGGTGGTAGCAGGGCAGGGCCGAAGGGAGAGTCCGCTGCGGGAGTACGGCGACTCGAATTCTGGCCGTTGCTGTCAGCCTTTGACTCGTCGGTCGCAATGATGTCCCCAGTTTTATCGCCGTAGGTCGTCGCTCTGCGTTTCGGGAACTTACCACGCAGTCGCGCGACTGGCTTCTCACCGCCAGCGGTCGATCGATTCGTGACATTATCGCGATCCGCCGAGACCGGCTCCGGCAGCGCCATCTCGACGGGCATCTCCGCTGCCGGAATCTCTTCAACGGGAGCAGGTTTCTGGACGACTTCCTTGACCGCAGGCGTTTTCTCAGTCGCATCCAGGCCAGTATTGGGAGCGATTAGCTGCGGACCGTCGGACGTATCGTTTCGAGCAACACGGCGTCGGCTTGAAGTTTCTGTCTCGCTTGAAGTTTCATTCTTGGGCTCTGGCCAGGGAGACGGTTGGAGCATCGCCATGCGGCCGTAGGCCCCGTCGTCGTAAATACTGCCGCGGTAGAGCGCCGTACGACGCGGCGCAGGCACATCGAAGCGTGCGGGCGACTGGGTCCTGCTGGCGGGCGACTGGGTCCTGCAGGCGGGCAACTGGGCCACGTAGGCGGGCGACTGGGCCGCCGCGAAATTGCCATTCGATCCGCAGACCACCGCACACGCGATTAGCGCTCGCCCGGCGGACCTTGCAAGATGGAACGACAGATTCGACATATCAAAGAGGCGGAGCAGGGGACTAGTGAGTTACGTGAATCGTGCAGCGATGTTCGTCGATGGTGACGATTTCGAGCAGGTGCTTGAGGTGCGGAATTCCGATGTTGTCGAGCAACACCGGCGGGAGGTGCCGGAAATTGAGCCGGACGTGCACCGTGTAATCGCCCTCGAGCGAGGTCAGACGCACCGGGTACGTTTGCCCCATGCGCCGCAGGGGTGCCAGGCTGCCCTTGGCGATGCGGAACGTTTCCGGCCGGCCGAACGAGGCCGGAATTCCGGTGGCAGGTCGCAACACATTGAGCGGGGCCAGGTGACGGTTAACGGATAGCACGACGGTTCGATCGGTTCCTACTGCCGAAGTGGCGACGAACTTGTTTTGAAAGTTGAGCAGGAACCGATCGCGCCGTGCATGACCGGTCTCGACGGCATGACTATGGCCGTCGAGAAGATCGCCATTGGGATCCAAGTTGCCGGAAACGAAAATCGTTTGACCGGCAGGATCGCAGACGGTTATTTGAACCCAAAGTTGTCTCTCGGCCGTGAAGCCGGTGGGGAAGGAATGGCCCGCGAGAATGCTCTGCACATCGACGTCGATGTTGATCTTCTCTCCGGGGCAGGCGTATTCAGGAACGCGAACCTTGAGACGGGCCGCATTTTGAAGTAACTCGTACCGCTTCTGACTAGCGATTTTCAGGTGGCGGCGATTGTCGATGCGAAGCTGCTTGAGCGTGCGACGTTGATGGGCCGTGAGCGACTCCGTGTCGCGATAGTCGGTCTCGTACATCCAATCGAGCTTGTTGGGGAACTCCGTGTCCGGCAACATCGAGTAATCGGGCCCGGCAAACGTATGATCGCTAAGATGCCTGAGCGGAATACGCTCCGGATCAACGCCTGGAACCACGGCCGCTCGCCCCAGCGGTCGGTGATCGTCCGGAATCGGCATGCCTTGGACAGGGCCCATGTGACACGACTGACAGGTTTGCCCTTGTTTGGCGGCGGGACTGTTTTGCCATTCGCTGAAGGCTTCTTCGAGACGGACACCGGAAGGAATCGTCACATCGTGACAGGTACCGCAGAAGGCGGACGACTTCATGTACGGTTTACTGACCGAAGGGTGGCTATCGACCTCCTGCGAAGCGGAATCGTCGAAAGGACCGAACATGCAGGTGTCGAGCATCTTGCCTGGCTGCAGAGCCAGTCGTGCGTTGCTCTTGTAGTGCTTCCCTTTCACGCGGTGACAAGTCACACACGTAATCCCTTCGCGTGAAATCTGCGAGCGGTTGACGTTACGAACTAGACCGTTCTCGCCGAGCTCCGTTCCGATCGGCGTATGGCAGCGACTGCAGAACGTGCCCATCGTTCCGCCGGTTCGTTCTTGTAGCGTGAGGTTAAAGGCCTCGAACGTGGGGCTCTGTTGAGCGTAGTGGTGCATCGATCGCGACCACTCGTCGTATTGCTTGGGATGACAGGCCTTGCATTGGCGGGCCGAGGGAAAATCCATCTCGGTGAGCGGCTCGATCGAACAAGTGTCGGGCAGCTTGTATTGCAGCGCTCCATTGTCGATCCAACGGCGGACGGTCTCCAGTTGACCGGCGGAGAGCCACTCCATCTCGTCCTTGGGCATCTCTGGCTCAGCCGGGTGCGGCGAGTCGGGGTCCTCGTGCACGTTCCAGACCACATATTCCCAGAGCGGCGAATTCTCGGCGTCGCCTGGCACGACAATGCGGTTGCCAGTGGGCGTGAGCGCTTCGAGCAGTTTTTCATAAGACGTGTAGTCCGCCAGATCCGTGCCGGGGCGGTGGCAGCCAGAGCACTTGTGCATCACGATCAAATGCACGTCAGGCCAGTCTGGATCGTACGGATGATCCGTGTTGCGAACCGTGGGCGGAACGGCGGAAGCGGAAGCCGGGCAGAAAACACCGGTCGTTGACAAGAAGATCACGACCCAAGATAGCGCGATCGCTAGCGCGGGCAGCCTGTTTGGTGCTGCCGGGACTGAAGTATTCGCGAACCTTTCGCGTATGGAAACTTGACGCGCCATCGTCTTTTTGGCCTCTTGCCAACGCCGCCAGCCGTGGCGGCATCCTTTACGATGCGAGCGCGCAGGCGCCCTCACCGATCCGTAATTCGATCTGGTTGTTGATATCGAACGAATTGCTACATCGGATCGAAGGTTTGCAACCGCGCACGAGCGTTGCAAACGAAGCGAGCGACCGCCACAAGGCGAGCAAGCCGCACAGCTGGCGTACGCAGGTCGGTACAGCCGGAACAAGGGTCAGGTCCGCCGCGACCGCTCGCCGCAAATCCGCACAACCGTTACAGGTGGAATCGTGTGAACCGGGCCAGATGGCGCACGCAGAATCGGATACAATCAACACAGCTTCGCCAGGGTATTTAAAGAACCGAAGAGGGCAGCTGCTATGTTTCGTCGAATCGCGATTGCCACGTTTGTTGTTTTCGCCATGGTTGCCGCTGGCATGTTTCTCAAGTGGCGGATGGGACTGCTGGCAAGAGAAGTCGGCGAGTTCGGCGGAGAACGTGTGGTCGTCGAACTTCGTCAAGAAGACGACGGAATCTTTCTGCGTTCCACAGGTCATGGTCTCACTTACGGGCACTTCGCCGACATCTCTCCCGACGGCGATGTCCAATCGGCTATCGAAATGGACCTAGAGGCCTGGAAGGTGCGCGTTACCTATGGCGAAGTCGTGCGAACGTTTGATGTTAGCCACACCGGGAAACTGGTGGCGGCGGAATAGCGTCGCTGTGAAACCTTCGACCTTGTTCCATAGTGACGGGCACGCGATGTTAACGGACGTATGCCTGGAGAAGTCGATCTATTTATTGCCATGAGCAATACCAACCCTTACGATCCGCCGCCGCTCGACTCCGACGCACCGGCGTTACCTCCGCCTGAGGAAACGAGCGAGAACTATCGACGCTCCGTTTGGTCGGCCTGGCTATTTCGCCTAGGCGTATTGGCGTTTGTTTTCTCCGGTGCGGTGAGCACGATCACGGTCGTGCCAGAACAGGTCGCTGCTCAGATGGCAATTGTCGCCCTCCTGGCCGGAATCGGTGTCGCCTGTTGGATCGGTTCTTTCTACTTGCGGTACCGTTGGCGTCGCACATCACTGGAGAGGATCGAAGCGGCACGGCGTAGAGCGGTGATGAGTCGTGACGGCGGCAGCTAGGTTGCTAATGATGAGTCAGTCGCCGAGTCATGAGCACCGATCGAGTCGCGATAAAATTCTTCTTCGGGTTTTAATCGGTGCCGCGCAGCCACTATACTGGGCCAGCCCCAATGACGTGGGCCAGCCCGAACGACGTAAGGTGCTGGGAGCGTTTTCGCGAAGACGCGAGAATCCGTCGGCTCCAACGTCAATCCTCTCCCGACAATCTGATACCCGAGGCAGCGATGGTCAAACGAAACGCCGCGATCGGCATGGTTTTGTTTATTGTTTATCTCGTGCTCTACGGCGGTTTCGTTTTCTTGAACGCCTTTAGCGCTGAAACCATGGAGTCGACACCGCTGTGGGGAATCAACCTGGCGGTCCTCTACGGTTTCGGCTTGATCATTGCCGCTTTTATCCTGGCACTTCTTTACGGGGCTCTTTGTCGCGGTAGCGACGACGCAGCCGATACCAATGACGCCCTCTCTGGCAACGAGGAGGGGCAGTCATGATCTACGAAGCATCCACACTCGCGGTGATTGTCTTCTTTGCCTTCGTCGGCCTGACGCTTGGCATTAGTTTCTATCTTGGACGAAAGGCGAAAAGTTCGCAGGGCTATTTTGCCGCCCATGGGCAGATTCCTTGGTTCGTCAATGGCGTGGCCTTCGCAGGCGACTATCTTTCCGCCGCCTCGTTTCTGGGCATCTGCGGAATGATCGCCTTTCGTGGCTACGACGGCTTTCTCTATTCGATCGGATTCTTGGCCGGCTGGATCGTGGCTCTGTTCATCGTGGCCGAGCCAATGAAGCGGCTCGGCAAGTTCACCTTTGCCGATGCGCTCGATGCGAAGTTCAATTCCCGCGGTATCAAAGTCGCCGCCGGCATCAGTACGCTGGCGGTAAGTGTCTTCTACTTGATTCCGCAGATGGTCGGGGCAGGGGTGTTGGTGACTCCGCTGCTCGGTTTTCCGCATTGGGCTGGTGTGCTACTGGTAGGAATCACCGTGATTACGATCGTGGTTACCGCCGGCATGGTCTCGACCACGTGGGTCCAGTTCCTTAAGGGATCGCTGCTCGTCATTTTTGCGGCGGTCCTGACCATCATGATTTTGAATCGCGGATTCGAAGTCACCGAAGGGGGCGCTGACGGCCACGCATTTGGTTCGCTAGGACCAATGACGGCCGCCGACATCGAGCAAGAAGCGGCCAAGGCCGGTTACACGCTCGTGCAGCCGGAGGGCAGCTGGGAAGATCAACCATTCATTCACCTCAAGAACAACGAGACCGGGCGGGTTTCGGTCTGGTCGAAGTGGACAGGTAGTGCTGAGGGTTCCAGCGAGCAATCGAGTGCCACGGTGACGTTGTTGGAAGCACAGACACTCACCAAAACGCCCGATGGCAAACGTCTGGTCAATGGTCAGCCGCAAGGCAAGAAGCGTGGTGAACCCGACCTGCATCCTGTCGGCCACATAAGCAAGCTGCCGGACGGCCAGCAGAAAACAGGACCGCTGGGACCGGCAACCTTCTTCAGTACGTTGCAAGACAGTGAAGTCGTGCTGTGGGAGAAAACAAAGAAACCGGTCGAAGAGGCGGACGGTTCCACGACGACGGTCTTCTACCAGAAACCGACGCCAGGCAGTCAGGTCTTGCGGCCCGGCGAAGACCCGCGATTCCGTGGTGTCCGTAGCGACAAGCTGGTCGACAAGTTCAACTTTCTCTCGCTGATGCTCGCTCTATTCTGCGGTACGGCGTCGCTGCCGCACATCCTGATCCGCTATTACACGGTCAAGGACACGGCCGCGGCGAGAAAAAGCACCATCGTTGGTATCGCCAGCATTGGCTTCTTCTACGTACTGACGCTCTACCTGGGGCTGGGGGCGATGACGAGTGGATCGATGGACCTGACCAACTCGAACATGGCCGCACCGCTGTTGGCCCGTAGCATGGGCGAGTGGCTGTTCGCGATCATTTCGGCCATCGCCTTTACGACGGTGTTGGGAACGGTCAGCGGATTGATTCTGGCATCTGCCGGGGCAGTGGCCCACGATCTGTTGGGCAGTGGCCTCGGCATGAAGCTGAGTGATCACGAAGAAGTTCGTGTCGCCAAGATCGCCTCGGTCGTGGTCGGTGCGATTGCGATCGCACTCGGCATTCTGTTCGAGGGATTCAACGTCGGCTACCTGGTCGGCTGGGCCTTTAGTGTGGCCGCGTCTGCCAATCTGCCAGCATTGGTCATGATCCTATTCTGGAAGGGCGTCACCCGGCAGGGAGTCATCGCCGCGATTGTCGTCGGCATGATCAGCTCGCTCGGCTGGATTCTGCTTAGCGGGGATACGTACACCAAGGTCTACGGGCTGCCGGCGAGCGATTCCTTGGTGCCCTTTAGCCAGCCAGGCATCGTGACCATTCCGCTCGGCTTCGCGACGTTGATCGTCGTTTCGCTGATGACGCGCAAGAGTACAACTCAGCAGGCGTAGGCCCAGCACGGCAGAGGAGCCGAAGTCGCTTAGGCGGCTCGCTCGATCTGCTGCGGCGTGACCACGACATTGGCGTTGAGAGAGTCGGAAAGCACATCGAGTGGATCACCAGCTCGATACGAGAAGTCGATCCGGATTCGGTCGCCAGCGCGAACGGCCAGTGATTTGGCCAGCGGCAAGACCAGGAACTGATTCGCCCACTCGGACGCACGTCCTTCGGTCTCCAATACGGCCGTAATGTTCTTGGTAACGAAACGCAGAGCGTTGAGTGTGCCGGCGTTGGCGATTTGAAGCTCGCCCTGCCAAGTGAACTCAGACGGCAAACTCTCGCGAAACTCCAAAGCGCCGTAGAGGACGGGATCTCCCAACGACAGGGTCCCCGGCTGCTCGGCCAACGGCGCCTGAAAGACAGGAACCGGAGCGACAAAACCTTGGAAGCTAAACGACTGCTCGACCGGTTGCACTGCCAGAAAAGATACCTCGGGAATGAATTGAGGTAACCGCGGTCCAAACTTTTCTGCGTACCTTTGTTTGAACGACTGAATTACCGCGATCTGCTTTTCTCGCAGTAGACCGACATGCAACATTTCGCAGATCACGACGTCGACCGGCTCCGGCGGCAAGAAATCGTTGGCGTCGGCTTCGATGACTTCGACTCGCGAACCAACTCGGTTCTGCTCCAGGAACTTGCGCGCGGTTCTTGCTAGCTGGCCAATCTTCTCAACGCACCAAACGCGACGCGCCTTCTGCGCGGCAAAGAACGAGAGCACGCCGGTTCCGCCACCCAACTCAAGTACGTTCGCTCCCGGCTTGACCAGGTACTCGATCGCCTCGCGAAACGCAGTTAGCCGTGTTTGATCGGCAAGCATGTGATAGTGATACGGCAACGGAATCAGATCTTCAGGGCTCTCGCAAGTCGCAGCCTGACTATTGATTCCGGCACAAAGCTTGTCGTTTGCACTCATTCTTGGTCGCTACATTGGTGGACGTCGATTGCCAACTACTTCAATTCTTCAGATTACATATCGACCAATTACTCGGATTGCGCAACTCGAAAACGTAAAAATGGGGGGTGTGTTCCAATAAAAACAAATAACATGCCATCGTCGCCGTCGCTGCTGGCAATGCCTGCGCGGATGGCTGCAAACGCTTTGTAGCAAGCAAATGGGCCGTGCGAGAACGTGTTGATCGCCACCGCGCATCATCCTGTCCGCTCAATTTGGCCCGTTATCGCTCAGTCTGGCTTCGCCCCTTGGCTACTGCCGGAGTGACCGATCTGGTAGGCTACGCCCCACGGAAACAGAGGCATTAGGCAATCGAGTTCTTCATGACGGTATCGACAACGACAAGTCTTTCTAAGGGCACGGCCGCTGGTCTGACCAGCACCGATTTACACGCCCAGACAAACCACGCTTCGGATCCCACGGCGGCCCCGAAATTTGGTGCTCGCGGCGAATTCTTCAAGGTCCTGCGCGAGCGAGTGGACGACTATTTCAGCACGTCGGGCCAGCGTCAACGGGACTGTCCCCGCATGTACGTGAAGACGGCAGTCATACTCGCTTGGTTCGCCGCCTCGTATGTGCTGCTTGTTTTCTTCGCGACAACCTGGTGGCAAGCCCTGCCGCTGGCCGTCTCGC
>CAYLRE010000036.1:0-24287 GCA_964385715.1 uncultured Planctomycetaceae bacterium | reverse complement strand
GCGACAAATGGGCACGCAACCAACGGGCACGCGACGAATGGCAATGGGCAGGTGGCCGCCGACAGTAACAAGCCGACCGACACCGGCCGGCTCAACAAACGCTGGATCAACGTCGGCACGGTCGACGACTTCCCCAAAGATGGTGGCTCCACGATCAAGTATGGCGACGTGCAAATCGCGGTTTACAACTTCGCCAGTCGCGGTCAGTGGTACGCTTGCCAGAACATGTGCCCGCACAAGAACGCCTTCGTGCTCTCGCGGGGCATCATCGGTACCGCCGGCGAGCAGCCCAAGGTATCGTGCCCGCTGCACAAGAAGCCGTTCTCGCTCGAGACGGGCGAGTCACTCTCCGGCGAAGACTTCTCGCTGAAGGTCTTTCCGGTTCGCATCGACGGAAACGACGTACTGGTCGAACTACCGCCGGAAGAGCAACTCAACGCACTCCTGGCGACCGACCTGCACCGTATCGGCGAGTGCGACGCTCAGCAGGCTGCCGCTTGCGGAAGCTGCTCGTAGTCTCTCCGATATTCGCCGTACGTCGCGCAGTTTGATCGCGCTCGTCCACTTCGCCCCGGGGGATCGGATTGCAGTCACTGCAATCGTTAACCCCCGGAGCAAAGTCCGGATGAGATTGTGAGTGGTGGACTCACGGAGTCATTTTCGGCGCACATCGATCAGCCGCTTGTTTTAGCCCGACAAAGCCATTGCGAGGCCGAAGAGAAATATGAATCCGTAGATGATCAGGATAACCAGGGCAACAATGCCCACGAATCTCCAGAACGACTTTTGGGCTTCCAACGCAGTCGTCAACGCGCCGGCTGATTTTTCCTCCAAGAAATTTCGAATTCCGTCCGCGTACTTCCAGAGAAAGATACCTGGCACGATGTAGAGGATTGCCATCACGAAGTAGATTCCGCCAATCAGAGGACCGAAGCCTCCTTGCACGCCTACCATCCGCCCGCCACTTATCAAAATGCCAATGCCAGCGATGACTACGAAAGCGGCACCGATGAACATCAGAACGCTGATGAATCGAACCCACGGCTTCGTCTGGCGTAGCATGCTGAGGGAACCCTGCAGCTCGGGATCGCCAGGTTGGGAATGGCTTGATCCTGTCGTTATCTCTGGTGCTCGATAAGGATTGTCTGACATATGGTCCCCCAATGTGAAAAGATTTGGATCGACTCGACCCCGATGCGTAAACTTTCTGACGCCATCATCGTCACCCGGCGTCATCATTATCGGGCATCATCCTTGCGTGACCCCCTCGATGCTACTGGTCGATGACGCTAAAGTCGACCCCTTCGCGTGAATTTCTGGGATCACTCGCTCCGGGTGGCCTTTCTGATTTTTGCCCCATTCGGCGCTCTTATTTCAGTGGTATGATGGAAGTCTCCTTGCATCAAGTTCACAAAAGCGACGGAGATCCTGCACGTGAGTGCCGACAACGAACCGCTAAGTGAAGCCAGTTTCCATCACACACGTCCGCGTCGCGGGTCGGACGAGACCGACACCTTTCTAAAGGCCGTCGTCAAAGCGGGCGCTTCCGATCTGCACCTCAAGTCGGGCGAGTCGCCGCGAGTGCGAATCAACGGCACGCTCCGCAAGGTCGAAGAACAAGCCCGACCGACCGAGGAATTCGAGGCCAACGTCTTCAACTTTTTAACCGAAGACGAGCGGAAGCGACTGATCGCCAACGGTTCGGTCGACCTGGCTTACGACCTGGACGAGAATACCCGTTTCCGCATCAACGTCTATCGCCAGGATTCTGGTATTTCGATCGCCGCGAGGGTGGTGCCCCGACAGATTCCGGCGCTCGATACGCTCCACCTGCCGGAGGTCGTCCACGAGATTGCCGATAGTCGCCAAGGCTTGGTGCTCGTCTCCGGCATGACCGGTAGCGGAAAGAGCACGACCATCGCTTCAATGCTTCAGCGGATCAACGAATCGCGGCACGAGCACATCGTAACGATTGAGGATCCGATTGAGTTTCTCTACCAGGGCAAAAAGTGCCTGATCAATCAGCGGGAAATTGGTGTCAACGTGGCTGACTTTGCCACGGCCCTGCGCGACCTGCTGCGGGAAGACCCCGACGTCGTGCTGATTGGCGAGATGCGCGATGCGGAAACGTTTCGTTCGGCGTTGCAAGCCGCCGACACCGGGCACCTGGTTTTTAGCACCGTGCATGCCGAGAGTGCCGCGCAGACGATCAGCCGGCTACTCAGCCTGTTCCCGGAAGACGAACGGGCGGCCATTCGGCAATCGCTGGTATTCAGCTTGCAAGCGATCATCACGCAGAAGCTGGTGCCGTCGATCGCCGAAGACGTGCGCCGCGTTCCGACCGTTGAGATTCTTCGTTCCACGCCTATTGTGGAAAAGCTCATCGCCGAATCACGTGAGTTGGAACTGGGCGATGTCATTCGCAGCGGCGACGAAGGGATGGTCAGCTTCGCCGAGAATCTCGTGCAGCTACACGATCAGAAGTTGATCGACGAACGAACGGGTGTTCGCGCGGCCCCCAATCCCGAAGAGTTCAAGCGAATTCTCTCCGGCATTCGCACCTCGAAGAAGGGAATGCTGGGTTAAGAACGGTTGGGTGTTCCGGCGGAGCGACGCTATCGCGTCGCTTGGTTTTCTCTTTGTTCCCTCGCTCACGCTTCGGGCTGCAAGCACTGCCTGGCGATCACTTGTCCTTCACTGAAGCGGCGAGCTTCTCTAAGGCCACCTTAATCGCCTCCTTGCCCGCGACCGGTTCCTGGCAGGCGAAGCCTTCGCAGATGTACAACGTCGGCTCTTCGCCCTGGGCCTCTTTGCCGGCGAACATCGCATCGAGGGCGGCGTTCCCACCTTCGACTACTGCCTGAGAGCGACAGGTAACGACCCGTCGCGACAGGTATGATTTGCGCAGTTCGGCAAGTAGTTCCGCAGTCGTCGGGTTTGTCGCGTCGGCCAGCAGCGCCAGTTCGTGCGTCGGACCCAAGTAATCGTCGAGGGCCAACAACATTTGGCCGAGTGCCATCGGCATTTGCTGCATCTGCGCGGCCGTTGCTTGCAACGTGTTCTCGGCCGCCTCCAAGTATTCGCTCCGCGGAGTCAGCTTACCGAGCCGCAGTAACGCTCCGGCCGCCAAGGACGATCCGCTCGGAACCGCGTTGTCGATCACGTCCTTCTGCCGGGCGATAAGCTGTTCGTGATCGTCGGCCGTGTAGAAGAATCCACCGGCGTGCTTGTCGTGGAAGTGAGTGAGCATCGCGTCCGCCAATTCGATCGCCCGCTTGAGATACGTTTCCTTGAACGTTGCTTCATAGAGCGAGATCATCGCCTCGGCCAGGGCTGCGTAATCGTCGAGATAGGCGTCGAGTCGCGCCTCGCCGGTGCGGAAGGTATGCAGCAGCCGCCCATCTTCGCGACGCATGTTGTTCCAGACGAACTCCGCCGCACTCTCGGCCGCCGCCAGGTACCGTGGTTCGTCGAGCGCCCCGGCCGCGATCGCCATTGTCTCGATCATCAGGCCGTTCCAGCCGACGAGTACTTTGTCGTCCAGCCCGGGATGAATGCGTTCCTTACGCACGTCGAACAACTTGCTGCGGGCCGCGGCCAACTGTTCGCGTAGCTCGGCCTCGTCGCGCTCCATTAGCGCCGCACACTGCCCAATCGTCTTCGGCAGGTTGAGAATGTTGGTCCCTTCGAAGTTGCCGCCGTCGGTGACATCGTAGACGCGGCAGAACACGTCGCCCAACTCTTTGCCAAGCACCTCGTGAACTTCGCTCACGCTCCAGACGAAGAATTTGCCCTCGACCCCTTCACTGTCGGCGTCCTGCGTGCTGAAGAAGCCGCCATGCTCGCCCTGCATTTCGCGGAGCACGTAGTCGA
This sequence comes from uncultured Planctomycetaceae bacterium, assembly GCA_964385715.1. GTDB lineage: Bacteria > Planctomycetota > Planctomycetia > Pirellulales > UBA7805 > MB-PLM-2. Next base: position 20,414 of record CAYLRE010000036.1, on the reverse strand, counting down.
GCGTCTCACGCGTGACGCGGGCGTACTCCTCATCGCCCAGGAGTTGAAATGCCTCGGCGTATACCCGCGCGAGCAGGGCATTGTCGTAGAGCATCTTTTCAAAGTGCGGAACCAGCCAGCGGGCATCGACCGAGTAGCGATGGAAGCCGCCACCGAGTTGGTCGTACATTCCGCTGTGGGCCATTTTGTCGAGCGTCAGCCGGAGCATGTCGAGCACGCCATCACGACGATCTCGCGAGTAGAACCGCATCAGCAGCCGCAGGTCCATCGGGTGCGGGAATTTTGGCGCCTGACCAAAGCCGCCGTACGTAAAGTCGAAGGCCCGTTCCAACTGGGCGACTGCGTTGTGCAACAGCTCGGTCGTCAGTCCCTCTACACTAGACGGTTCGGTCTTGCTTTGCTCCCGAATTGCCTCGGCAAGCCGGCCTCCTTGATTGACAGCCTCACTCCTGCGGTTCTGCCAGACATCGAGAATGCCGCGCAACAGGTCGTCGAAGCCTGGCATGCCCATCTTGGCTGTGGGTGGAAAGTAGGTGCCCCCGTAAAACGGTTCCAGCTCCGGCGTGAGGAAGACCGACATCGGCCAGCCCCCGCGACCGGTCATCATCTGCACCGCCTGCATGTAGATCTGGTCCAAGTCAGGTCGCTCCTCGCGATCGACCTTGATGGAGATGAAGTGCTCGTTGAGCGTCTCGGCGATCGTCTCGCTCTCGAAACTCTCGTGCTCCATCACGTGGCACCAGTGACAGGCGGAGTAGCCGATGGAAAGAAAGATCGGCTTCTGCTCGTCTTTGGCGCGGGCAAGCGCCTCTGGTCCCCAAGGATACCAGTCGACCGGGTTGTCCTTGTGCTGAAGCAGATACGGGCTGAGTTCGTTGGCTAGGCGGTTGGGCATGGTCAGGTTGTCGTGATATCGGCGAGAGAGCAAAAAATAACCCGAAGCGTCAGCGAGGGACACAATCCAAAACATCTCCCATCAAGATGCCGACGTGAGATCGCAGCACAATAGCGTCACTACCCCACAATCTGATCGTCGCTGGGGAAGCTACCGTCCTGCACTTCGGCACGATATTCCTTAACGGCATTGGTGATGTCTTCCGCCACGTTGGCGTATGCCTTAACGAAGCGGGGGACGTAACCGCTGTTGATGCCGAGCATGTCGTTGATGACCAACACTTGGCCGTCGCAGCCGCGACCAGCGCCGATGCCGATCGTGGGGATTGCCAATTCGGCCGTTACCGCCGTGGCCATCTCGGCCGGCACACATTCCAACACGACCGAAAACGCGCCCGCGGCCTGTACCGCCTGGGCATCAGCCATCAGCCGCTGGGTATCCCGTTCCATTTTGTAACCGCCAAGCTTGTGCACGCTCTGCGGACGCAAGCCGATATGTCCCATCACCGGGATGCCTGCTTCGGAGAGTGCGGCGATGATCTCTGCCTGCTCCGCGCCCCCTTCGAGCTTGACCGCTTGACAGCCGGTTTCCTTGAGGATCCGTCCGGCGTTTTCGATTGTCTTGTAGGGCCCGAGAAAGTTGCTCGGGAACGGCATGTCGACGACCGTCAACGCATGCTCAACCGCGCGGCCGACCATTTCGCCGTGATAGATCATCTCGTCGAGCGTGACCGGTAAGGTATTCTCGCGTCCCTGCACGACCATGCCGAGGCTATCGCCAACCAAGATGCCGTCGACCCCGGCCTCATCAAGCAACCGGGCCATGGTGTAGTCGTAAGCCGTGAGCATGGAGATCTTCTCACCAGCGGCTTTCATGGCCGTGAATTTGGGAACCGTGATGCGTGCCATGGGCACAACCTTTCTAAGGCGAAGAAGCTGCCACTGGGGGCAAGGGAACGCGACGATCGAAAGAGCCATTGTCCCGCGCGGCGCAGGCGCAGACAAGTTGGCTCGGCCTTGTCCGTGGTGAAGCGTAATCGAGTGACGAGATCAGGATTGGAGACTACGTGCCACAGGGATGAGACTGGCGATAAAAGGCCGAAGGCCCTTCATACCATAGCCTAGGTCGAGCGAAGCGACGGCCTAGGCAAGATCGTTCCCTTTGCCGTCGGCTTGGCTGAAAGCCATGAACAATTGACGTAGTTGTTTAGGTGTCTATGGCCTTTGGCCAAACGAAGACAAGATTTAATGGTTCCCAATTTCTGGGGCGATGCCCCAGGCTACGGTGTGATTGGCCTTCGGCCAAAACTAGAATGATGCCAATTCCTGGCCAACGCCGATGTGGCAGAGCCCAATTCCGTTTCCCAATCGCGCCCTAGATGCCCATTCGGGAGAGTGCGTCGATCAGGCCGCCGAGAGTGCCGGAGACGTTGGGATGGGTGTCTTCGTAGTGTTTGGCCGCGCCGCCGAGTCGTTCGACCAGCGACTGGTCTTCCGCCGCAGCGGCCGATTCCGATTCCGACTCGCTGTCCAGCGTCTGTTGGATTTCGGCGAGGGCCGTTTGCAGCAGCTGGCGAACTTCGGGGTCGTCCTGCGAAACGCCCTCCAGCTCCGTGTGCAATTCGGCCAGCGTGGCACGAAGTTTGTCGGCTTCTTCGGACATCGGCATTCTCCTAAGGCGGCGTTCCCTCTCTCTGATAATTATAACGCCCGCGCACTAGAGGCGTCAAAAATTTTGGCCGTGCGGAATCGCTCTCGCCGCTGACAAGTCGGGAAGCGGCTCGGTCAAGTCCGCGGTCGCTCGACCACCACGACCCAACCGTTGGCACGCAGCCGCGGCAAGAACCAGCGGTGCGAAAGTTCGTGTTGCCGCGTGGGACTGAGCGGAATCAACTCGACGATTCCGAATCCAGCCTTGCGCAGTTCGCCACTTAGTTCCCCACGCGTGAACGAGTGCAGGTACATGTTCGGAATTCCGCGATAGGGCATGACCTTGTCGCCGAATTCGACGCTACGCCGCAGCATTGCCGCCGGCAAATGCTTGAACAGAAAACGACGCCCCAATGGGTCGAACAGATTGTTCCAGACATTGTGGACGTGCAGCACCGCGCGGCCACCTGGCTTCAAAATGCGAAACATGTGGGCGATGGCCCTCGCTCGATTCTCGCGGCCGCTAATCATGCCGAGCGTGCTGAAAAGACAGATCGCGTAGTCAGCCACCGAATTGGCAATGGCGTCAAGCTCCACGAGATTCGCCTGCACGAGGTCGACTTGGAGCGAGTCGATATCGGCCTTCTCCTGCACGATCCGCAACATGGCTGTTGAAAGATCGACGCCCAATCCGCGAAAGCCTTTTCGCACCAGCGGGATTAGCGCGCGACCTGTTCCGCAGCCCAAGTCGACGACCAAGCCTGGTGGGGTGAAGTGCCGGGCCAAAACCGCCTCGTCAAATTCAAACAGGCTGGTGAGCGCGAAGAACTCGTCATAGTCGTCGGCGATATGGTCGGAGTCGATGTAGTCGGACAGTCCGCGCGAAACGCCGGTCGGCAGTTGCCAGTCTGGTCGCGGGCCGGGACTCATTCGCAGTTCCTTTTGTTGTGTCGTTTCTTCTGTTGCCGCCCGAGGCGATCGCGACTTTGGCCGGCTGCTCGCGATTGGCCAGCCTTGTCGCGACGTCGACTAGCAGTAACCACGGGTGGCGACCAGGCGTGCGACCGTCATAGCTTACCTAGCCGTACCAGAATGGGTTCGTGTGTACACTATTCGTGCCGCTGCGAGCCCCTGGCTGAAATGGGAAACGAGCATTATAATCCCCGTTTCCCCCTAGCCCAGCTAGTTAAGCAGTACGCTTTCTTCATATACATTGTCGTCGAGTTAAGAGGAGTAGGAACATGTCCGTACGCGTCGCAATCAATGGTTTTGGTCGGATCGGCCGCCTGGTCTTTCGTAACCTTATGGAGCGAAGCGATCAGTTCGATGTGGTCGCCGTCAACGACCTGACCGACAACAAGATGCTTTCCACGCTGTTGAAGTACGACAGCACGCATCGCCGCTACAACAAAGAGGTCTCCTACGACGACGAGCACTTGATCGTCGACGGTAAGAAGATCCGTGCTCTGGCCGAACGCAATCCGGCCGAGCTGCCCTGGGGCGAGCTCGACGTCGATATCGTCGTCGAAAGCACCGGCATCTTCGCCGCCCGTAGCGACGGTAACAAGCCGGGCTACGATTCCCACTTGGCCGCTGGTGCCAAGCGCGTCGTGCTGAGTGCTCCCGCGAAGGATGGTGCTGACCTGACCTGTGTGTTGGGCGTCAACGGCGATTTGCTCTCGGCCGAACACAAGTGCGTTTCGAACGCTAGCTGCACGACCAACTGCTTGGCCCCCGTCGCCAAGGTGCTCAACGATCAGTTCGGCATCGAGAAGGGTCTGATGACCACGGTTCACGCCTATACGAACGATCAACGCGTTCACGATATGCCGCACGCCGATGCCTATCGTGCTCGTAGCGCCGCGCAGAACATCATCCCGACTTCGACCGGTGCCGCGAAGGCCGTTGGCCTCGTCATTCCGGAACTGCAAGGCAAGCTGACGGGTATCGCCCTACGTGTGCCGGTGCCGACCGGAAGCGTCGTCGACCTGACTGTTTCGCTCAAGCAGAACGTCACCGAAGAGGAAGTCAACGCCGCCATCAAGGCTGCCGCTGAAGGCCCGCTCAAGGGCATCCTCTGCTACACCGAGGATCCGATCGTGTCGACCGACATCATCGGCGATTCGCACAGCTCGATCTTCGCTGCCGACTTCACCCAGGTGCTCGACGGCAACTTGCTGAAGATCGTTTCCTGGTACGACAACGAGTGGGGTTACAGCTGCCGCACCGTCGACCTGATCGAGAAGCTGGCCGCGTTTGTTTAATGCGGTGAGTGCGAGCATCGCCAGCGACAAGGTGTGGTCTGCATGAATTGCTTGCGAATTCTTGATTAACGAATCAACGCCTCCGAGGGCCATCCGCTCTCGGAGGCGTTTTTTTGTTGGTCGCGGATGCCGGCACAAACTGACCGCTACGGATAAGAAATCGGCGAAAAGACGTACCGATCGGCGAATTTCTCGCGAACCTGGCGTTCCCGCCTGTGTCCTAAGTGACATGATCGCTAGCGATTGCGGCTTCGTGCCCCGATTTTACTATTGCGGCACGATTCCGTTTTGCCGATCATAAAACCATCGGTTCGTGCTTACGCGGCACGAAGGGCTAGACAGCCCGGCGATACGTGGATGCTGGTAATCCGCGTCACTCGGCGGCAAACCGTGTGAGAAAGGAGGTGGTCCATTGTTATCTGAATGTACAAGCCAGCGAGGTGGCTGCGGCTAACGACAGCCGGCGGGCTGCCGGAATTAGGCAGCCACCATCTCGTAGGGATCACCTCGAATGATCCTGACTACGAGTCCAAAGGGCTCGGTCTTGCTTTCTAGCGGGCCGAGCCCTGGCTTTTTCTAGGGGCGTTCTTGCCCCAGGCCCTGCGGGTACTACGCAGCCGCCTGCAAGTTTTCTGTGCTCCGCCGAATTAGCGGTACTCCTTGGCGCGTCACTAGTTTGCGTCGAGAAGACTGCGGGTCACCGCTATTTTGGCGAAATTTTCTTGGAACTGTTGTAGCAGATCGGATAATGAACGGTTCACCGAAAAAGTGGGCCCAAGTGGGTGGGCGCCAATCTTTCATCATTCACCTTCGCGAAAGGGCAGATTCATGTCTATGACAGTTCGAGATGCGCGTTCCCTATCACTCCTACTCACTGCTTCATTCATGGCAGTGACATTCGTGGCGCCTTGGTCTGCGGCGGCCGCCGATGACGCGGCGAAGAAAAAAAAGACGGCAACGGCTAAATCGGAAAAGGCCGATGGTAGTGCCAGGCAGCGGGCCAAACCACGCGGTCGGCTGCCAAACTTCTACGCCCAAGTGGTCGACGACACGCAGCGTGAGAAGATCTACCAGATCCAGCAGGGCTACAAGGCAGAGACGGCGAAGCTCGAGGCAAAGATCCGCGATCTTCGCAAACAGATGAAAGCCCTCAAACAGCGACAGGCGGAATCGACTGCGGCCGTGCTCTCGGCCAAACAACGGACAGAGGTCGATCGCTTGCGTGCGGCGGCCAAGCAGCGTCGCGCCCAGGCGCGCAAGGACGAGTAGATAAGCAAGGACGAGTAGACAAGGACGAAGCCGCGAATCGCATTAGATTCGCTCGCTCTTATTCGCGCGCCGAGTGCTCTGGTTCTCTCGGCGCACGACGTAGGCTCGGTGGCGGACGTGCGAGATGGTTCTCGGGTGCAGACCGTATTCCGCCGCCGGCCTCTTCTTATCACGTCCGGCGGACTAATCGCGCGTATTTTCCGTCGCGATATTTTGTCGTTTGCCGACCTGCTCGCGCTGCGATGATCGTGGTACGATGCTTCCTGTCACAACTTTGCATACGACAGGAAGACATCAACCATGAATCACCAGTGGCACTTGGCGGCTCGCATGGCACTCGCGGTCGCACTGACGTTTGCCGGGAGCAGCGCGATGGCAGAAGAGAAGGCCGACTCCGAGAAAAATAACCCCACGGCGGAATTTGAACAGCGGACCTTCAAGCTTGAGCGAGAAGGCAAACCGGCGGTCGAATTCAAGTATCGCCTGCTCAAGCCGGCCAAGATCGAGGCCGGCAAGAAATACCCAGTCGTGTTCTTTATGCACGGTGCCGGCGAGCGTGGCAGCGACAACGAGGTCCAGCTCAAGTACCTGCCCGCGAGCATGGCCACGGCCGAGCGTCGCGAGAAGTATCCTTGTTTCGTAGTCGCACCGCAGTGCCGTACCGACGCCCGCTGGGTTGAGGTCGACTGGTCGGACAAGCAGGGCACGCCAATGACGAAAGTTCCTGGCGAACAGATGCAGATGGCGATCGGCATTCTCAAGGAGGTTCTCTCCGACGAGGCAACCGATCACGATCGCGTCTATCTGACAGGGCTATCGATGGGCGGATACGGCAGCTGGTACCTGGCCGCCCGGCATCCGGAGTTGTTCGCCGCCGTGGCGCCGATTTGCGGTGGAGGCGACGAAGCCAAGGCCGACGCGCTGGCCGACCTGCCGCTATGGGCATTTCATGGCGACGCGGATCAGGCGGTTCCCGTGGAAAGATCGCGGCGAATGATCAAGGCAATCGAGGCGGCGGGCGGAAAGCCCAAGTACACCGAGTACCCCGATTTCGGCCATCACAGTTGGGTGCCGGCCTACGCCGACGACTCCGGCCTGCTCGACTGGCTGTTTCGCCAGCGACGTGAGAAGTAGCCAGACTCTCGCATTTCAAAATCCAACGACACCAAGCATGCGATCAGCAGGAATCTAGTGGGCGAAAGGAAACGAGAACAACGATGGGCAAAGACCTGGAAGACATGATCGATGAAGAAGAGATGGCGGCCCTTGCGGAACAATACGGTGAGTTCGTCCGCCGCCACGAGACGATCGAGATGCAATCGGAATCGTTGAAGCATTATCGCAGCGTGAACAAGAGTCGTCGTGGCGAGATTCTCTTCGCGCTCACCCGCCCGGATGGCTCCGTGATGCTGCACACCAAGCACTTCTATCCCGAAGGGTGTTACCGTCTGCCGACCGGTGGGATCGACTGGGGTGAGCCGGTCGCAGAAACCTTTCATCGCGAAGTGCAAGAAGAGACGCAGCTGGAAGTGAACAACGAGCGGTTCATCGGCGTCCTCTCTTACTCGTTTTCCGACGGCAAGGACGAAGTGCCGTTCGTCTCCTACCTGTTTCACGTCGCGGATGTTGAAGGCGACCCGGTGCCGTATGACGAGAGCGAAGGCATCTCCGATTTCTCCTGGATCGCGCCGGCGGAGCTGACCACCGTGGCTCGCCAACTTCGCGAACTCGACGACGACGAGCAGGGCCGGCGAGACTGGGGATTCTTTCGCGCCGTGGCCCACGAGATGTTGCTCGAAAATTTGGTGTGATTCGGTGGCAACAATCGAGTATGTTGGAAAGATGTGACGCGAACGGAGCCGATGCCGCGGGGCAATTGCGAGAAGCAGAACCCGTAACGTACTGACTGCCGATTTTCGTTGTAACGGAAAGGATCAAGCACGTGGCTAGCTCATCGCACGACCGGCCGGCTGGAATGTTCGCCCGCTTCTTTCATTGGGAAGTCTCCGGCTCACTCGTGTTGCTCGCCTGCGCGATCGCGGCTCTTGTTTGGGCCAACTCCGGTTGGGCGGACCAGTACTACACGATCCTGCATTTCAAACTCAATCTCTTGGATCTCGATCTTGACCTGCATCATTGGGTCAACGACGGTCTGATGGCGATCTTCTTCTTCGTCGTCGGATTAGAAATCAAACGGGAAATTGTGGTTGGCGAACTCTCCTCGTTTCGCCGCGCCGCCGGTCCCATCGCAGCGGCCCTGGGTGGAATGATGGTCCCGGCCTTGGTCTATGTTGCTTGTACCTACGGCGGCGAGGGTGTCGGTGGCTGGGGAATTCCGATGGCGACCGATATTGCCTTTGCGCTCGGAATTCTCGCATTGTTCGGCAAACGGGTGCCAATCACACTCAAGGTCTTTCTTACGGCACTCGCCATTGTTGACGATCTTGGTGCGGTTACTGTGATCGCTCTCTTCTACACAGAAAGCATCCACATGCCGGCGCTCTACGCCGCTGGTGGTTTGCTGCTGGTGATGTTTGGGGCCGGGCGACTGGGAATTCGCGGTACCTGGATCTACCTCACATTGGCGATCATGGTCTGGTTGGCCTTCATGGCCTCCAACGTCCACACCACCGTGGCGGGCACCATCATCGCCATGTTGGTGCCGGTTCGCTCTCGTAATGAGCCGTCGGAATTTCTGGAGAGCTGTCGTCAAAAGCTCGAAGAGCTTGCCAAACAGGAACCGACCAAAGAGAGCATGATTTCCGAGTATGAGCAGCGAAAGGTTGTCAACGAGATTTACCTCGGGGCTGAAGATGTGATCCCCCCTGGGCCGCAACTTGAGCACGCCCTGCATCCGATCACCACGTTTGTGATCTTGCCATTGTTCGCCCTATTCAACGCCGGAGTGGCGATCAACGCGGAGAGCCTGAGTGCCGGTCCGTTCGACGTGGGCCTCGGCATCGTGCTCGGCCTGGTCGCGGGCAAGCAGATCGGCATCATGCTGTTCGCCTGGCTGGCGATCAAATCGAAACTGGCCGACCTGCCCGAGGGCACTACCCTGGGACAGCTTTGGGGAGCCAGTTGTTTAGCCGGCGTCGGCTTTACGATGTCGCTGTTTATCAGCGCGCTGGCTTTTAAGAGTTCACCGGAACTCGATACTCAGGCGAAGCTGAGCGTGCTCTTAGCTTCGCTCATCGCCGGCGTGATTGGCATGATCGTGCTTTCAAAAACGCTTCCGAAAGCGGCTGCGGAAGATTGAGTTATCTAGGGGAGAGTCGCTGACGCTTCGGGCTAAATATAGATCGAACGGCAAGTGCCGTGGCGTAGAAGCTCTCACTCCTCCTCTTTCCGCACCGGGGTGACGTGAACCCGCTTCGCCCAAGCGTCCCACAATGCTTCCATCTCCTTCACGCGGGCCGGTTGTTCATCGGCCACGTTGTTCAGTTCGGTCTCATCGACCGCCAGGTTGTAAAGCTCCCACGATTCATCTTCACCGGCGACTAGTTTCCAGTCACCTTGGCGAACGGCGCGGTGATTGAAGTGTTCAAAGAAGATCGCCTCATGAGCCGTTCTTTCCTCACCAGCGAGAATCGGTAACAGGCTGCGGCCTTCGAGTGGCGTGATCTTGCGGCCATCGAACTGTTCGGGGTAATCGACTCCGGCTGCTTCCAGACAGGTCGCCATAATGTCGATTACGTGGCCTGACTGGCGCGTAATGGAGTTCGCCTTGGCCTTCATCCCGGCCGGCCAGTGCGCAATCAGTGGTGTTCGCACGCCCCCTTCGTACTGCGTCGCTTTCCAAAAACGGAACGGCGTATTACTCGCGTTGGCCCATGCCGGTCCAATGCCGGCGTAGGTTGTCTCGCCCCCGGGAAACACCTCGCGGGGCATGCCGTGGCCGAAGTAGGTCACCTTGCGGCCGTCGCGGGTCTCAGAATTGCGGTCAAAGCCAGGTGCCCCGGGTCGTTCCGGACTCGCTCCATTGTCCGACAAGAACAAGATTAGCGTGTTGTCGTAGATTCCTTTCTCTTTTAGCTTGGCGATGATCCGACCCATACCTTGATCGACGCGATCGATCATGGCGGCGTGGACCGCCATCGCACGGGAGTCCCATTCGCGATCATTGCGAGCCGACCAGCGAGCATCGGTTGGGTTCTTGGGACTGAGCCGGCAAACCTCCGGCCGCACCAGCCCCATCTCTTTCTGCCGCTGGTATCGGGCCTCACGAATCGGCTGCCAGCCGTCGGTGTAGGTGTCTTTGTACTTCTCGATGTCCTCGGGAAGCGCGTGCAGCGGCCAATGCGGTGCCGTGTGTGCCAAATAGAGGAACAGCGGGGCGTCGTCGCCAGCATATTCGTCGATATAGCGAACCGCATGGTCGGTCAATGCGTCAGTAAAGTAATAGTCCTTGGGGACTGACGGAACCGCTTCGGCATTATTGACCAGGCTAAAGGGATCGAAGTAGTTCACAACTCCCCAGATGTTGCCGTAATGCTGCTCGAAGCCGCGTCCCACCGGATAAGTAGCCGGGTCGGAGAACGTCCTGCGGATCACCTGGTTGTTGAGATGCCGCATGTGCCGCGACTGCATCTCGGTCACGGAAAGATGCCACTTACCGGCCATGGCCGTATGGTAGCCTGCGTCACGCAGCACCTCGGCAATGGTGACCGTGTTCTCACTCAAGTGCCCACGATAGCCGGGCGTCTGATAGTCGGCGGTCATCCGACCGACGCCCGCCTGATGCGGATAGAGGCCGGTGAGCAGCGATGCTCGCGTGGGGCAGCAGCGGCCCGTGTTGTAGAAGGAGCTGAATCGCACCCCGCCCTGGGCGAGTGAATCGATGTTCGGCGTTTGAATCTCGCCGCCGTAGCAACCCAAGTCGCTGTAGCCCATATCGTCGACCATGACGAGAAGGATGTGCGGGCGTTCGGCGTGGACTGGCCCTGCCAAGATTGCAGCTGCGGCAAGAATAATCGCAACGCAAGAACGTGGGACAACGTTGGTTAGCAAGCGGCGTGACCTGAAGGACGACATGAACGATCCTCTGTGGAGCAGAAACTAGTTGTTGCAGCCACCACAGTATCGAACGCCCACGAGGCCGGGTCAATTAGCGACCCAGTGCCGAGCAAGAAAGATCAGACCGCGAACTACTCGGCCGCGAGCGCCGCCACCGCTTCGGCACGGGTTTCGTAGGTTGGCCAAATCGTGTCGAGTTTGAGAATGCGGATCACATCGGCACAGAACGGACTCAATCCGCAAAGCACCATCTCACCGTTGCGTTCGCCGAGTCGTTTCCAGGTCCGAATCATGACCTCGACGAACTGCGAGTCGAAGTACTTGGTCGCCGTCAGGTCGAGCACCATCTTCGCTGGCTCGGCAGCACTGGCGGCCTCCAGCAATTTCGCGATCAGCCCACTGGGATCGTCCAGTCCTCGATATTCGGCCCCCAGTTCAACGACGGTCACATCTTGATCTTGGACGATGTTCGGCATAGCGGAGTTCTCGAAGGATACTTGTGATCTCGACGTTAAAGGGCGATCTCAAACAGAAGCGTCGGGCCACTCGCATGATTGGCTACGTCTGAGTCTAGCGCAGGTGTCCGGCCCGAGCAAGTACTTCAAAAGTTGCTGTTGCCTGAACAATCGGCAGCAATCGTATAATCCGGCCGTTGCCTTCGCTCGCCGCGACGTACAATTGAAAATGCGAAATAAATAGAAGCAAAGTGAGAATGCTGGCTCGATTGATGGAGCCTGCAAAGGAAGAAAGTAGAAGGATTTGAGCTGTGAGTGAACAAACCCCCGATCCGACCCGAGAAACATCTGCGTCTTCGAATCAGCAAGATTCTGTCGAAGGCCCCGCTGGATTTCCGCCGACCGATCCGGTCCGTCGTCGCCAGATCGGCGACTTGATCGATCGCATTAAGGAGTCGGCGGACAAGTTACAACTCGACAACACCAGCCGCGGCGATCTCAAGATTTTGAGTCGTACGCTCCGCGAGCTGCGTTACGCGTTCAAAGTTTTCTCGCCTTACCGCGGTCGTCGCAAAGTGACCGTCTTTGGTTCGGCACGTACCCGACCCGAAGAGCCGTCTTATCAACAGGCGGTTCGCTTCGGTGAGAAGATCGTCGAGCACGAATGGTTCGTCGTAACGGGTGCCGCCAGCGGCATCATGGAAGCCGGCCATCGTGGTGCCGGCCGCGAGAACTCGATGGGCCTGAACATCATGTTGCCCTTCGAACAAGACGCGAACCCCATCATTCGTGGCGACGAGAAGCTCGTCCACATGAAGTACTTCTTCACGCGGAAGCTGATGTTCGTCAAGGAATGTCACGCCGTCGTTTGCCTGCCAGGTGGTTTTGGCACGCTTGACGAAGGTCTGGAAGTGCTCACGCTGTTGCAGACAGGCAAGCGGGACATCATCCCCTGTGTCTTCCTCGACGCCCCGGGCGACACGTTCTGGCGTGAATTCCTCGACTACATTGAGAAGCGATTGCTGGGCGACGGCATGATTTCGCCCGAGGATCGCTCGCTCTATAAGTACACCGATAACGCCGACGAGGCGGTGGAAGAGATCCTGCAGTTCTATCGCGTCTATCACAGCATGCGATACGCGCGAGAGAAACTCGTGCTGCGGATGAATCAGCCGATCAGTGACGAACTGCTCGACGCGATCAATGTGAACTTCGCCGACATTCTCTCCAAAGGCACGATCGAGCGAAGCGAGATGCTCCCGGCCGAGAAGGACGAAGCCGACCTGGCCGACCTGCCGCGACTGGTCTTCCAATTCAATCGCCGTAGCTTGGGCCGACTCCGCGAACTGGTCAACTCGTTAAACCTTGGCGAAATCGCTCCGAGCAATCGGTAGGACGTTACCTCGCACTCAACTCGCGAACCGCCTCGACGAGCGCGATGGCGTTGTCGACTGGTGTTTGCGGGATCACGCCATGGCCAAGGTTAAAGACATGCCCGGGGCGGCCGTCTGCTTGCGCCAAGATCTCACCAGCGCGACGGCGAATTTCGTTCGGATCGGCCAATAGCGTGAGCGGATCGAGATTGCCCATCACCGCTCGGTCGGGACCAACCGCATTCCAGGCGTCGTCGAGCTGGGTTCGCCAGTCGAGTCCGATCACATCGCCGCCAGCTTCGGCCAACAGCGGAATGAGGGACGGATTGCCCGTGGCAAAATGAATCACCGGCACGCCGCGGGCGACGCCCTCGATCAGTCGCTTGGTATGGGGAAGCACGTATCGCTTGTAGTCGTAGGGCGACAGACAGCCGACCCAAGAGTCGAAAATCTGCACCGCTTGTACGCCGGCCGCGACCTGGGCGTTGAGATACTTCGTGATGCCGCGGACCAGTCGCTCCATCAGTGCGTTCCAGGCACCTTCATCTCGATACATGAGCGTCTTGGTGAAGACGTAGCTGCGCGAGCTACCCCCTTCGATGGCATAGCTGGCCAGCGTGAATGGGCAACCGGCAAAGCCCAACAGCGGAATGCCGGAGTCGAGATCGCGCCGCGTGAGTGTGCAGGTTTCCATCACATAGTGAAGCGAATCGACACTGGTCAATTCGATCATCCGATCGACATCGGCAATGTCGCGAATCGGATTGTGAATCACCGGACCCTCGCCCTTGGCGTATTCCAGGTCGAGCCCCATCGGCTCGAGGATCGGCAGCAGGTCGGAAAAGATAATCGCGGCATCGACGTTGAGGCGATCGCGAGCGGTGATGGCAACCTCCGCACAGAGCGGCGGATTCTTGCAAAGATCGAGGAAAGTGGTCTGGGCGCGAACGTCGCGGTACTCCTTCATGTAGCGACCGGCCTGACGCATCAGCCAGATCGGCGTCCGTTCGACCGGCTCGCGCCGACAGGCCTTCATGAAGACGCTGTCATGCCACGGCGGCTTAGGGCCAGGATCTTGTTCGACGGCTTCGAGCATAGCGACCGAGAGTCGCCGCTTGCGATCGAGTAGCTCGCCGCTCCGTTCGGCTGCGGCAACTACGAACGGTCCCATCTTGGAACGTTCCGGCTCCAGATCGACCGGAAGTTCTTCTTCGCGAAGTCGCGCGCTGGTGACCGGACCGATCGATGCCACGACTGTCTTGGTGAGTCCACTTCGGACCGCTTCGGTGAGCCCGAGCTCCTCGGCCATTTTCAAGAGGTGCGTTACCTGATTAGCCGAGGTAAAGAGCACGACGTCGATCTGCTCTTCGGCCAAGGCCCGCACGGTCGACACCAACGGTCCTGTATCTTCGGGGAATTCCCAGTCGTAAACCTTGACCGGCATCACGGTCGCCCCGCGGGCTTCCAGTCCAGCAACAAGGCTCGGATTCGGCACCCCATATTCCTGAACGGCGACGACCTGACCGGCGACCGGCACGTGAGCGTCGACCGTTTGCAACAGCTCCCGCCATGTGTTCGGTTCATCGGCACGATGCGTTGGCGAGATGCCCAGCTCTTTGAGAACAACGACCGGTTTGGGGCCGCGGGCGATGGTTACGGTGTCGGAGAGTGCGGAGATGAATCGATCGCGATCAACATGCCGCTCGACCGCCTCGACGAGTTGCCTGGTGCCCACCCCCGTGGTCAAAATTACGACATCGACTTGGGCCGTGATCAGCTCGTTGGCAAAATCGACGACGGCCCGATTCGATTCCAAGGGCACTTCACGCATGGAAGGGCTTACCTTGGCAACGCCCTTGTGGCGTTCGATCAGTTGAGCGAGCTCGCTGGCTCGGCGACTTTCAAAGGCGGCGACTCGTAATCCGTCGAAGTCAGGCATGGGCGATTTGTCGTGTCTGTGCTGTAAGAAGTCGGACTCGCGCTTTCGGCGAGGACGATCGGTGCCGGGGGTACCTCTGCCGGGAACCAAGCGGCGGCCCACCAGCAGTGATCATGCTAAACCAGCGAGAATTTTGGCGATAGAGCCCGGGTCACGAGCCAGTCTGCAGCCGGCGTGGCCGAGCTTAGTCGGCGCGGCGGCGCAGCACGGCGGTCCAAGCAAGCGGTTCTACCGACGCCCCGTCTATGACCACACCGCCGAAGCGACACTCCCGTAGTTCGATGAGCCGAAACAGCGGGTGGAGTTCGGAGGCCAGTTCATGAGCGTGCACCTGGGGAGGGCCTAGATCGAGTGGCTGATCGTCTTCGGCATTTCCAGCCAATGCCACGTAGATGGCGTCAGGCGTGAAGATGTCCTTCATCGTCCCCAGGAATGCTTCTAGGTTCTCTTTACGCAGACAGTGATAAACGCCTCGGTCGAACACGAAGGAGTAAGGTGTCCCGCCGGTCAACTCAGCAGCAGCGCCCGGCTGCAACAAATCAACAACGCGAAAATCAACATCGACACCTGCGGCGGCTGCCTTCTGTTTGGCCTGCTCGATGGCCAGTGGTGCTACATCGACGGCGGTGACCGAGAAACCTTGTTGGGCCAAAAAGATAGCGTTGGTTCCGGTGCCACAACCGATCTCAAGTGTACGTGTCGGCTCGATCGCATGATCACGCAGCACGCGTTGAAGCAACTCCGAAGGAACACCGGTGTCCCAGGGCGCTGCCTCGTCGACGTAAGGTTGATTCCAGTCTTTGGGAAGCTTGAAGGTTTCGGCCATCGCGGGTGCCCTCATTTGATCTTGTAGGTGTTGATGTTGCCCGTGCGCTGCGGCTTGCGCCTAGTCTGCTTTATTTCTGTTGGCGACGTCTCTCCTCACGGACGGCGACATGTGAATCGCACAGGTGCCGTCACACGCCCCACCGTGTTTCGCTTCCTTAGCGGAGGCACTTTCGGCGGACGCTGCCAATCGATAACGACGAATTGCAACCTGTTGGTAAAGCCATTGCCAGAGCGGAAGGCTAAATGGAATGTACAACAGGGGCAGCAGCCACCACAACCGTGGCAGTACGCGGCAGAGATATCGAAGCGACTCGGCCCCACGATAGACTTGACCACTCGGCGCAACGACATGCATTACATACAGCATCGCCTCGGTGGTTAGCTCCGGAAATAGCTGACCGACAAGAGGATCATGCAAAGATAGAAACGTCAGGCGTGCTCCACGATCACAACGCATGAGTTGTCGACAGCGAGCCTGGCAAAAGGCACACGCCCCGTCGTAAATGACGACCGAGGTCCGCGATTCGCCCTCGGCATCGGGACATGGCAGGGTATCGGCGGAGCTGGTTGGTTGGTCGAGGCGGTGCATGCGTTTCTATTGGATCGTGCTACTGTGCAATTCGGGTTGGCGGTCCGGTTTATCCAAGGATGCCTGGGGGCATCGCTCGCCCTCATTACCGACCCGCTATCTGAACCGCATTTGGAAGGCCAGCATAACCGGTGTTGTCTCAAACGGTAACCGGAAATGGTGGTTGCGACGCGGCTGCGCCGGTCGAAAGGCGAAGCGGCCATTTCGGGCCATCGGCGGTGACGATCGTCGGCCTGAGAGGCGGCAAAAACAGGCAGACGTGAGACTGCATGAACCGTATAATGAGGCAGGCCGTATAATGGTGGGAGAGTCCCGGTGTGCGCCGGTCGATGATTATTAGGATGATTAGAATGTTGCCCCTGGGGAGCATCCAAGGCAGCAGTAGGGGCTTTGTCGAGGGCAGCGCACGCTGATGAACAGAATTTAGGACCCGCCGAGACGCAACCGAATACAATTCAATATTGGGGTTCGAACGATGGAAGAATTGGTAGGACAAGTTCGACTGGCTCGACGTCGACTCAATCTGCAAGGCTTCCTAGGGCGTTTGCCTTGGTGCTTGGGCGGCTGGTTGATGGCGGCTGCCATCGCGATTGCCGTTGCCAAGTGGATACCATCCATTTCTCCCGCTTGGGTCTGGAACGTAAGCTGGCTGGGCGGAGCGGTCGTGTTGGGTTTTGGTACGGCGGCGCTCTGGTCGTGGCTAGCGCGACTCGACGATCTGGCGGCGGCCGTGGAGGTCGACCATCGCTTCAAGCTCAAAGAACGGATATCTAGCAGCCTGAGTCTCAACGAAGAACAGAGCCAGAGTGAGGCTGGCCAAGCCTTGATCAACGACGCCCAAGCACGCGTTCGCCGGATCAACGTAGCTGATCAATTTCAGGTGAAGCCGAATCGGCGCACGCTGATTCCGCTCGTGCCGATCGTTTTGGCGCTGGTCTTTATCTTCGTGATTGATCAGGCCAAACCGACGGTTGCCAGTACGGAGCCGACGCCGCAGCAATTTCGGGTCCAAGCAAAGAAGGAAAACGACGCGTTGCGCAAGAAGATGAAGGAACGGCGCAAGCGAACTAGCGAGAAAGGCCTAGCTGAAGCGGAAAAAATCTTTCGCGAGATCGAACGCGAACTTGACGAATTGCAAAAGAAAGGCATCAAGGACCCCAAGCAGGCGCTCGTAAAGCTCAACTCACTGGCCGACAAAATCAAGAAGCGACAGCAGGAATTGGGCGGCCAGAAGGGGCTGAAGGAACAGCTCGCCAAGCTTAAGAAGTTCAGCGATGGTCCGGCCGAAAAGTTGGCCGACGCGATGAAGCGTGGCGAGCTGAAAAAGGCTCTTGAGCAAATCGACACGTTGCGCGAAAAGATGCGCAACAAGAACCTCACCAAAGCGGAACAAGGTGAGCTCGCCGACCAGCTGAACAAGATGAAGCAACAGCTGGCCAAGGCGGCTGAAGACTTTGAGAAGAAAAAACAGGATGTTCAAGAACAGATGAAACAGGCCCAAGCCGCCGGCGACCAGGCCAAAGCCGATCGGATGCAGCAAAAGCTCAATCAGATGCAACAACAGGCGGGCAACATGGACCAGCTTGACAAGTTGGCGCAACAGCTTGGCCAATGTGCTAAGTGCGCTGGCGATGGAAACATGCAGCAGGCCCAACAAGCCCTCGACAAACTGGCCAACAAGTTAGGCAACATGCAGCAGCAGCTCGACGAGCTTGAGACGCTGGACCAGGCGATGAACGACATCCAGGTGTGCAAGGACGGGATGTGCCAGGGCGGAGGGCAAGGCGAAGGTATGGCCCAGAAACAGCAGCAAGGTGGCGGTCAGAAGGGCGGGCAAGGAGACAAGCCGGGCCAGGGCCAAGGTCTGGGACAAGGTCAACAACAGGTCGCCGGACTGGGGCAGGGCAAGGGCAAGAATGGCCAAGGCAAAAACGACAAACCAGGTGCGGCCGGCGGTGGTGAAGGCAAAGGACGAGGTGCACAACCGATCGAGGAGGGTGACACTGCCTTCTTCGACACGCAAGTGCGTCAGAAGATTGGCCGCGGCAAGGCGGTCGTAGCCGGCTCTGCCGATGGCGAGAACGCCAAGGGGCGTTTCCGTGACCAGATCAAGTCGGCGTATGAAAACGAAGGAAGCGGCCCCGCCGATCCACTTAGTGGACAGCGATTGCCGAAGGGACATCGGAAGTTCGTTGAGGAATATTTTGACAATTTACGTGATGGTAAGTCGGAATAAGAAGAACGGTGGCAACGACTCGCTGGTTTGCCGCCCTTTATGCAGGTCGAGAATCCAGTTACGCATGTCGAAACCTTTCACGCTCGGCCTACTTGCTTGCTTTCTAGTTAGCTGGTCCGTGTCGGTGGCACCGCGCGTGGCACACGCCTGCCCATTCTGTGAATCGGTGCGCCAGACGCTTACCGAGCAGATTGATGCGGCCGATACGGCGGTCATCGCCTTGCCGATGGTCAATTCCAGCGGCGGACAAGAGATGATCGGCACACGGGCCGCCTTTCGAGTCGTTCGCGTGCTCGACGGCGCCGATCACATCGGAGATGTGCGCACGATTCCGGTCGTCTATTACGGGGATGCAGACCCCAACCTCAAGTTTCTCGTGCTTGGCAATCTGGTGCCGGAGTTGATGTGGGGAGGTGTGGTGCCGCTAACGGACGAGTCGTTTGGCTATCTCAACAAACAGCTAGAGCTTCCCCGAGACTCCCACGAACGTGTGGCTCTGGCGATTCAGTACCTGACGTCGAAGGAAAAGGTACTGGCTCAAGATGCTTACGATGAATTTGCTCGAGCGCCCTACGATCACCTTCACAAAATCAAGGACGTTCTTGATCCGGATGACCTGATCGCTCATATCAAAGACGAAGAGGTCCCCTGGGAACGGCGACGACTCTACCTGACACTGCTTGGTGTTTGTGGCCAGGAGAAGCATCTCGCCGAGATCGAGAAGCTACTCGAGCAGCACGACAAAAAGCGAATGCGGGCGCTCGACGCATTGGCCGCCTGCTACATGACCCTCTTGGGGGTCGATGCGCTGCCGCTTTTGGAGGAACGATTTCTTCAAACCGAAGAAGTCGACCGCATGGTTCGTGCATCGGCGGTCATCTCGGCACTTCGCTTTCATGGCGAGCGTGACAAGGAGGTGCCACGGCAGGCGATCGTCGAAGTGATGCAACGCATGTTGAATCGGCCGCAACTCGCAGGCAAGGTGCTCGTCGATCTGACGCGTTGGAAAGATTGGAGCATCGTCGAACAAGTCGCCCAGCTGTATCACGCGGCCAGCGGCGAATCGGCATGGGTTAGCGCTCCCGCGATTCGGTATTTAGAAACGTGTCCGTTGCCGGAGGCCAAGGAGCACCTCGCTGCCATTCTGGAGAAGGACCCCCACGCGCTGCGGCGAGCTCGTCCCTTTTTCCCACCAGAGAAGAAGTCCACGACCGCTAGCACTTTAGCAAAAGAAAAAGGCAGCCCCACGAAGGCGGTGGAAAATGCAGACCCCGCAGCTGGCAGCCAGCTCGCCCAAGCCAGCGATGAAAAAGCGGCTAGCAGCCAGGAGGAAGGGGGTTCTCGCTCGAAGTCCCTACAGCCTGGCACAGGCTCTCAGGTGGAGCCGGGCCGTGGGCAACCGGTTCCCACCGCGAAAGAATCGAACCGTTTTATGCGGGTCGCGTGGGTGGCCATATTCCCAGTCGCTGGGGCCTGCCTCCTCGTGCTATTATTTTGGGTGAGGAAGAAAGGCGATTCGGCCGAGGACGTCGAGCCGAGTTCTCCGGCGACGGAATAGAGCGACTGACGATTGTTGTCCACAATACCCAAACGAGATATCAAGACGCGAGGCAAAACGAACGTGCTGAAAACATCCCCACTTCGATACTTGAGCGCTGGACTGACCATCGTCTTGTCGCTGGTCATGCATGCCCCACAGGCGATGGCATGTCCATTCTGTTCGGCCGTGTCACAGACTTTGACCGAACAGATCACGACCAACGACGCGGCGGTCTTGGCGGAGTTGATCGATTTGCCGCCGAAGCTTGCAGACGGTCCGGAAGCGCCGGTGTTCGAGGAAGCGATCGAAGCCTCGAAAGCGACGTTTCGCATCATTGAGGTCTATCGGGGTGAAGAGGAAC
>CAYLRE010000035.1:20159-24613 GCA_964385715.1 uncultured Planctomycetaceae bacterium | reverse complement strand
TTGTAATTGTCGTCGCCCGGTATGGCTATGATCGGATTCACGTGTCGCGCGATCGATAAACTGCAACTTCTTTGCGGACAATAGTCTTGTAGCGGCGGCGCCGCGGTCCTAGAATCACGGCCAAGCGACGGAGCAATGCGGCGGTTCTAGGGGCTGCCACAATTCAGGCGGAGGGATGAACATGGCCAGAAAGGTGATTTTGGACGTCGATCCGGGTATCGACGATGCCGTGGCTCTGGCAATGGCCTTATTTGATCCGCGGCTCGAGGTCGTGGCCGTTACGGCAACCGCGGGCAATGTCTCTGCCGCGCAGGCTACTTCCAATGTTCAGTCGATCATCGAGCAGCTCGATCCTCCACGTCTGCCTCGTGTGGGAGCGGCTCGGGAGCCCGACGCCGGTCGCTCGGCCGACGCTCGCCATATTCATGGTAAAGACGGCCTCGGGAATACTGGATTTCCCGTCGCCGAGCTACATCATCAACATTTCTCCGAAAAGGTGATTGTGGAGGAAGTTCGGGCCGCGCCAGATGCGATCACGATCATTGCGCTTGGACCGCTGACGAATGTTGCCCGCGCGATGGCCCGCGATCCGGAGCTCGCGTCGATGATTGGCGCGATTCACATGATGGGAGGCTCGCTCGGTCCAGGGAACGTCACCCCGGCGGCCGAATTCAACATTTACTGCGACCCGGAATCGGCTCAGGCCGTGTTCCGTTCACCGACGACAAAGACCTTGATTCCGCTCGACGTCACGAGTCAGGTGGTGATGACGTACGATCAGCTCGATCAACTGCCAGCGGAGACGGCGCCCGCGGGTAAGTTCATGCGGGACATCTTGAGCTTTGCCTTTCGCACGCACCGCAATGTGTTGGGGCTCGAGGGCGTGCACCTGCACGACGCGGTGGCTCTTGTGGCGGCCTTGAACCCCGAGCTATTTGGCACGGAGGAACTGGCCGGCGACGTCGAAGTTGCTGGTGAACTGGCGGTGGGAAGCACGATCTTCGACCGTCGTAGCGCTCCGACCTGGCGTCCTAACATGGAGGTCGCCGTGGAAGTCGATGCGCCTGCGGTGATGGACTGCATCCTGCGTGGACTGGATGCCATCGTCTAGCCGGCACATCGCCTGGCGATGCCGCGGCACTGGGCAGATGGAGCGTCTATCGCTCGAAGTTAGCGCGATTGCCCATTTCGACTTCGACGGTCATTTCTTTTCCGTCTCGGAAAATGACCATTGCGATCTTGCTGCCAACGTTCGTCTGAGCGACCTCGTTGATCAGGTGAGCATCATCGTCGATGAGTACGCCATTGACGCTGAGGATCACATCACCTTCACGAAGATCGGCTTTTGCCGCCGGGGAGTTCTCGGTGATGCGGCGAATCTTGGCACCACCGGGCACTTTAATTCCAAGAGCGACAGCATCGTTGGCACCGAACTCGCGGTCGAGCCAGACGCCGAGATAGCCGCGAACGACCGTGCCATTTTCGATCAGTTGCTTGGCGACGAACATCACCATGTTGATCGGAATCGAGAAGCCGATTCCTTCGTTGCGGCCGCCAACGCTCGCGATGGCGGTGTTGATGCCGACCAGCTCGCCACGTAGATTGACCATCGGGCCGCCGCTGTTGCCCGGGTTGATCGAGGCGTCCGTCTGCAGGAAGTCCTGATAGTCGACTCGTTCTGCTTCGGAGGTAAGCTTGAGATCTCGGCGGCCGGTCGCGCTGATGATCCCGTAGGTGACGGAGTGATTCAGTCCAAAGGGACTGCCGATTGCCATCACGAAGTCGCCGATTTCCAGCGTATCGCTATCCCCAATGCGACAGGCGTGGAGATTCGATCCGGTGATGGCCAGCGTGGCGACGTCGGTTCCCGCATCAACCCATGCGGCGGTTGGCGTCAGTTCACGGCCGTCCGCCAGGCGTACGCCGATTTGGCTCGGCGACGCGTTGCGCACCAGGTGCCGATTCGTGAGCACGTAGTACTTATCTTTCAGCTGGATAATTACGCCCGAGCCGGTTTCCTCTGGCATACCACGGCTCAGACCGCCGGTCCGATTGACTTCGATGTGCACGACCGTTGGGCGAGCAACTCTAACGACGCGTTTTAGAATTCGCGTGTTCTGCTCAAATTCCTTGTGCTCTTGAACCAACTCTTGATAGAGCTTTTGGCGTTCGTCTTCGGTGATCGGCTCTTCGACGGCTAAAGCCGGTGTCGCGGATGCGATCATGAAGATCGCTCCCAGCATGAATTTGGCGAGGTGCTTACCTCGAGTGCTCATCCCAACGAAGGTGGTTGCCAAGTTCAATTGCACGAAACCGCTTCCTTGCTTGAGAGCGGACGCATCATATCGTCCGCGGAATCGAGTGGGGACTAAGGACCGACGGTGGCGGACCGCTTGCGCAGTTGCCGCCATGGCTAGTTGGAAAAAGCGTCGCGAGGTGATCGCGGACAGCCGGACTTACGACAGCTCTAAGTCGTTGATCGTGAGATCGGCCTCACCCGTGCTTACGTCCGGCACGCGACCCCAGTCGGAGCCTGCTCCGCCGGCGCTGCCGTCGCGTTCGGCCTCTCGCTGACACTCGATGCACATCGTGGCATAAGGAAGCGCCTTGAGACGCGCCATCGGAATCTTGGACGAACAGGCTTCGCAAAGCCCGTAGGTGCCCTCACGCATTCTTTCCAAGGCGTTGTCGATGCTAGCCAGTTCGCGGCTTTCGACCTCGGCCAGCTGTGAATTGATTTCATCCTGTGCGGAATCAAGCGCGGCATCGATCACGTCACCGCTCGTCGTCTCATTGAGCTGCTTGAGCAGGCTCAAGTCGCCGGCAAGCGCCTTGCGAAGCGCGTCGCGTCGCTTAACCAAGATATCGCGCATGTTGAGGATTGCGTCATTACGTGCCATGGATGATTCCTCTCACGAGCCCGACCCCTGCGCCGCGCGAAGGAGTGCCCCCCTTCGAGTCATGCAACTTGGTCGATCTCTTCTTGAAGTGCCTGGCCGCCGCTCCGAATGGATTAGCGACCCTGTCGCCGGACGCCTAGGAATCACCTTGACCGGCAAGTTCCTGAAACGACCACGCATATATTACGCCGCAGCTGCGTAAAGGGAAGGAAGCAGGGTGGTCCTGCACCGGCTCCCCCCTCGACGAGCCGTCGACGATCCAACTCGTTATGTTGTTGCGAGTTACGGTGTCTGTCGTAGCTCGCGGTGGGGATCAAAACCCCACAATTTTTAACCCTTCGCGATCCCGCGGAAGGCGGGACACGCCTGTCGAGGCATGTCGCTTTGGGATAATCGACAAAACCGTCACAGATATCGAGTCGTTTTCAATCGATGCAGACGGAAATCAATGAAGCCACTTCTTCGACGGGGGCAGCTACCACGAGGCTTTGTTTTGACGAGATGCCGAGGGTGAGCTACATCTTCAATGTACACGAGCACTTATGGCGTTTTTCGATGCCGGCGTTAGTGACGCCGCGGTCAGCTAACCGTGGTCAACGACGCCAGCAGTGCTCCCAGTTCGAATCGCATCCTGCCGGGGGTGACTGTTCGTCTGGGCCGACTGCTGGAAGAGCTGGCGACCGCGGGGAAGCGTGCCGACTTGCCGCAACCGCTCGTCATTCATTCAAACGCATAACAGAACGAACGATCCGGGACATGACCTCGACTTCTCCTACCAACGAATCGACCAGCCTGTTGGGAAATCCTACGGGTGAACTGGTGCTGCGAATTCGTGGAACCAGCCGTGATGGTCAAGAGCTGCGACTGACCGAGGGCAAGCTGACTTTCGGATCGGCCTCCTATTGCAACGTGCGGCTGCAATCCGAAGGCGTTCATCCCATGCACTGTCTGGTCGTACGCGGTGAAGGCTCGACCGTTGCCCGTCGGTGGTCGCCGGAGACTCGCCTCAATGGTGGCGAGTTCGACGTAGCCCCACTCTCCTCGGGCGATGTCTTGAGCATCGGACCGGTCGATCTGGAAGTCGTTGCTATTGACGATGTAGAGAACGCTATTGCCGATGCAGAGCGCGGTAACACATCACCCAGTCAGCAAGAAACGTCTCCGGCGGCTAACGCAACGCCCAGAATGACTCGCTCCGGTGTCACCGACGGAGACGACTCGATTTATGACTACATGCATCAACTGCTCGAGCGTGCTCGCGGTTGCAGTGAAAATGACGAACTAGAGTCGATGCACACTGGATTGACGGCTGGCGGAACGGACTACAGCCCGCAATCGCAGGGGCAGGCATATACGTTGGAATCGGTGATGGAGGGCAACGCGACTCCGAACGCGAGTGCCGCCGATGAACCGGCCTGGGATGTTGCGTCGATGTCACCACGAATCTTGACACCGGATGCGCATGCCGAAATGGAAGCCTTGCGTGATCTGACCGAGGACGAAGAGGTCGATCAAAGCCTGTTCCGTCGTTGGAAGGCGGCCGCCATTGGAAAC
>CAYLRE010000035.1:0-20149 GCA_964385715.1 uncultured Planctomycetaceae bacterium | reverse complement strand
TCGGCGCTCAGTTTCGCCGCCGGCGTGGTGCTGGTTCTTAATGCCAACAACGAAATGAGTACCACATTCTTAAGTGGTACTGCCGCCCTTGTTGGGGCGATCTATTGGTCGGTGCAATGTGGTTTGCTAATGAAGCACGCCAAATGGTTGCACGCCGCTGAAGAAGAGGACGAGTCGTAGTTCGTACTAAGTTAGCCCCTGGGCTTGCAGCGAAGCCGCGACCATTGTTTGCTCGCCAAGTCACCTGATCGAGCATCCTGATCACATGAGCCGAATCGACTCTAGAATCCGCGTGAGGCGCAGATGTCCTCGAAGTCGGTTAGGTGGTAGTCGATCTTGGCAAAGTCGAGTACACGGCAGAGCCCCCGCAGCGCGACCCCCATTCCGTCCGGGCCGCTGAAGCCGCCGAACTGCCCACCTCCTTTTACGTGTGGTTCCAGGTCAGCAAAGACGCCAGGGATACCACGTCGCTTGAGTTTCTTCTCGAGCTTGGGGATTTCCTCGCGGAAGTCTTGGAGGATGGCCGCATAACCGCCGCTGCCGATATCGGACGGAACGAAGTGCTTGAGGGCTTCTTCATCAACGTGACCGCCAGATTGTGAGGTCTTTTGCTGGAGGTAGTCTTTGACGTGAATCCAGCCGATGCCGTCGCGCATCGCCTCGTACTGCCCGTAGACCTCGGCAGTTGAAAAGCCTTGGACCGTGATGTTAGCGGCGTCGAAGATCAGCATCATTGCGGGGTGATCGACCTGGCGGTAAATTTCAGCGAGCAGCTCGCCCGTCTGACCAACGAGGTTGGCTTCAATCTCCAGGCCGAACGTGAGGTCGCTGCGGTGGCAGGCCTCAGCGATTTGTCCCAGTTGATCGACGGCCTGAGGAAGGTACTCACGCGGATCGGCATTCTTGGGCGGGTAGAACGAGAAGCCCCGAATGAGTTTCGTCTCGAAAGCATGGGCCACTTCGCAGGCGTGGGCCACGTCCTTCTCAAGGTACTTCTTGAAGGGAATGAACGCGTTGTCGGTTCCGTCTTCGACGTCGACCAGCTTGACTTTGCCGATGGGCGAGCCGATCGAAGAGACGTTTAGGTCGTATTCGCTTTCCAGGTGGCGAACTTTAGAAATTTCCGACTTCGTCAGCTTCATGACGTTCTTTACGCCTGAACCGACATCGATAAAGCGAATGCTGTAATACTGCAGGCCGAGCGCGGCGAAAGCGGCAAACTGCTCGACGGCCGTCTTATGAATCGCCGATTCATCGGCAAATCCGCTGAGGATGACGCGTGGGTTTTCCGACATCAGCGACTTTCTATGTTGATTGTTAAGCGTCTGGGTTTGCTGCTAAACGTAGGGCGACGTTAACGAAGAGGGCGATTGGATGTGCCCAGGTCATGTCTGTCAGACCGGGGCCAAGTGGATTGTCTACTATCGCTCGTCATCGGGATAGGCGACAACCACATCGGTCGTTATCCCGCCGCGAGCACTGAACGAAGCTTCCAAAACGACGCGGCGTGGCGAAACGACTTCGACAAAGTCATCGAGAATGCGATTGGTGACTGCCTCGTAAAAGATCCCCTCATTGCGAAACTGCTGCAAGTACAGTTTGAGGCTCTTCAGTTCGACGCACTTTGCATCGGCGATGTAGCGGAACGTGAGTACGCCAAAGTCCGGTTGTCCTGTCTTGGGGCAGACCGACGTAAATTCTGGGCAGACGATCTCAATCGAATAATCCCGATTTGGGTTTGGGTTCTCAAAGGTTTCCAGCATGTCGCGAAATTTATCCATCGAATCTCTCGGCGTCGCTCTCGGTTACGTGTACTTGGCAGCTCGGTCAGCGGGTGTCACGGTCATTCGGCAAATGGAATGCCCGCTCCTTTTCTGCAAGTGCTCATTGTGCCATCATGGCAATCTTTGCGAAAGAGACCGTGACTTTCCTGGCTGCCCTGCAGACGACAACGATCATGCTCATCGATACCCACGCCCATCTTGATCAGAGCGAGTTTGACGAGGATCGTCAGGAGGTCATCGACCGGGCGCGAGACGCGGGAGTGGAACGCATTCTGGCCGTGGCGATTGACGCCGATTCGGCCGCGGCGAGCGTTCAATTGGCCGCGAAACACGAGATGATTTTCGCCGCGGTCGGCATGCAGCCCAACTATTGTGCTCAGGCGAAGGAGGGCGATTGGGAGCGGATTCTGGCCCTGGTCGATTCACCTAAAGTGATTGCCATTGGCGAGACCGGGCTCGATCGCTATTGGGATTACACTCCGTTCGACGTCCAGCAGGACTACTTCGATCGGCATTTACGACTTTCGCAGAAGCGTAACTTGCCGTTTATTGTTCATACCCGCGAGAGCGAGGCCGACGTGCTGGCCATGCTACGTGAAGCGAGAGAACGGGGGCCTTTGCGTGGCGTGATGCACTCATTCGTGGGCGATGCGGAAATGGCCGCCGAATGTCTCGAGCTTGGCATGCACATCAGTTACGCCGGCATGGTGACATTCAAGAAGGCGAGCGATCTCCGTGAAGTGGCGGCAACCATTCGGGATGACCGCATCATGGTTGAGACGGACTGCCCGTATCTTTCTCCGCATCCGCTCCGGGGTAAGCGGAACGAGCCGGCGCATGTCGTGCATACGGCGACCGTGCTGGCGGAAGTTCGAGGTAGCAGCCTGGAAGAATTTGCGGCGCTAAGCACCAAGAACGCCCGCGAGTTGTTCGGCTTCTAGGCGGTGCTGTTTACTCTGGCGGCGACGCGGTGGTGGTTGGCAGCGGACTGAGACGCGACTGGGAGGTTAGTTCCCGGACGACTTCGATCGGATCTCCCGTCTCGTCAAGAAGATTCTGCTGTCGATCGGCCCAACTATCGCCGCCGACGATGTCGGCCAGTTTCTCCAGGTAGGAAGAACATTCCAAGTGACGCGCGGTCGTGTTCAATCGCGTGATCAGATATTCGACCACTTTCGGGAGCGGTTCGACTTTGAAACTGTATGCGTCGACCAGCTCGGCACGCATACCGAAACGGCAGGCTCTCCACTTGTTTTGTCGGACCATCATCGGGTGGCAGTCGTGCTGGTAGGCTCCCTCGTCGATGTCGTCCGAGAGCCACTTCACCAAGCATTGAATCAAGGCCGCGATCGAAAGCGTGTGCTCCAGGTTGCCTGGCATATCACAGACACGAACCTCGACCGTACCGAAGTTGTGATGCGGGCGAACGTCCCACCAGATCTCGCGAATGGTATTGATGAAGCCAGTGTCGACCATGTGGTTGACCAGCCAGACGTATTCACTCCAGTTCCGCATCAACGTCGGCAAGCCAGCAGTCGGCAGGCCTTCCATAATCTTGGAACGAAACGACTGCAGGCCAGTGCGGCGGTTCTCCCAGAACGGACTGCTGCAACTGAGCGCCAAGAGCGTCGGCAGGTGTCGCATGATGCGGTCGCAGATCATCACCGCCTTGTCGCCTGAATCGACACCCACGTGCACATGCAGGCCATAGGTCACGAGTCGGCGGGCCATCTCTTGGAGCAGCTGAACGAGCGACTCGTAGCGTTCGTTGGGCGTCACACGTTGTTGACGCCAGCGAGAGAAGGGATGCGTGGCACCCCACCAGAGCCGCACGCCGATTGAGTCGGCAATCGACTCGGCCCGCGTGATCTTGGCACGCAAGTCCTTCTCTGCTTCCGCGATGGTGGAACAGACGCCGGTATTGATCTCCAGACAGGACTGCATCAGCTCCGGTTTAAAGTGCTGCGCCTGACTTTCGGGGATTGCGGCGAGAATGTCCCCGATCGAACTGGAGAGAGCCATCGTCTGTTCGTCGACGAGACCAAACTCCAACTCAATGCCAACTGATGGACCGGGACTGGACCGAAAAGCGATCTTGTTCATCCGCCTGCCTTCACGTTGTTGCCCCCTTCGATTGTCTGCCCGCTACGAATCGCATCAACGCCAGAATGAGTGATATCACAACTAGAAGCATTGGTCTGCGCTGAATCGTAACTTTTGGCGACTCTTTTTCAGTCGTGTTTTGAGCCGTCTCAAATATGAGCGAATTTAGCACACTCCGCGATCGCTCTGTGTCGTACCTCTCTGCGTAGCAAAACGCTGTTTGGTTAGCTTGAAGAGGGAGCCGACCATAGCACGGCCGCATGGGCCAAAACCTTGGCTCCAATTGCGATGGCCCGCTCATCAACGTCAAACATGGGGGTGTGCAGTGGTGTCGGTTCACTGCCAGGCGACGTTGAACCGAGTCGCAGCATGGCCCCACGCACATGTTCCAGGTAGCCAGCGAAGTCCTCGCTGCCCATGCTGGGGCGGGGGATTTCGTCAATCGCCTCACTGCCGAGCACCTCGCTGGTCGCCTGATGCAACATACGAATTAGTCGAGGGTCGTTCTTGACCGAGCCGGTTCCTTTCTCGAAAGAAACTTCGATTTTGGCCCCGCTCGCTTCCGACACGCCGTGGCAAAGCTGGCGAATATGCTGCATCGTTTGAGTGCGGACACGGCCTCGCAGACTACGAACCGTGCCGACCAGTTCGATTTGTTCGGGAATCACGTTGGGGTTATCGCCACCGAGCATCTGGCCGATGGTCACCACGACCGCGTCCTGGCTATCCGTGGCGCGGGGCACAAACAGGTAGATGGAATTGATCAATTGAGCCGCGGTGGCGATCGGGTCGATCGCTTCGTGGGGACGAGCCGCGTGTCCGCCACGGCCGACAATTCGAATTCGCATCGCCTCGGCGTTGGCGGTCAACACGCCTTCACGAAGTCCGATGCGGCCAACCTCGCGGCTGGGATCGACGTGGGCGGCAAAGATGGCGTCGATGCCTTCGAGCGCGCCGGCTTCGATCATGGCCGCGGCACCGACGATCGTTTCCTCCGCCGGTTGGAAGATGCCGCGGTAGCGAACAGGCCAGGGCAGGGCACCCGTTGCGTCCAGCTGCCGAAGCGTCATGAGTGCACCGTAGAGAACTGTCGTGTGGACGTCGTGGCCACAGGCGTGCATCACACCGGGAACGCAGCTGCGATACGGAACCGACTTCTCGTCTTGAATTCGAAGCGCGTCGATGTCCGCGCGAAGTGCGATGCCTCCCTTGGCGGCGCTGACATCCGTCTCCACCGGTGGATCGACGATCACCCCGCAGCCGTCCGGACCGATTCGCACCTGGAAATTCTCGCGGTCGAGACGCTCGTAAAGGAATAGGCTCGTCGCCTGTTCTTCCCCGCTCACTTCCGGATGGGAATGTAGATAACGTCGCAGCTCAATCAGCTCGGCATGTCGCGCATCGACCGCTGCTTCCAAAGCAGACTGCCACGAACCGGGCGAGACGGACGACGATTCCTGATTGGTCGCACTCGACATATTAAAATGGAGCAGAGCACCATTGAACGGGGTGGTAATGACAAGATCGCTGCTTCAATTCTACCATGCCGATGCCAGTTTGGCTGAGACCACCTGAAACAGGTGATTTCGTCACGTCTTAAGGGCACGGCTGTTTAACGGCAAGGCTGTGCCGGCTCAGCTAGGCAGCTGTGTTGGAAGAGTTGCGTGGCAGCGCAAGCGGAAAAGGTATATGCATTTGTTTCGCGATCGCATTTGCATCACTGGCATCACCGTTGTCGCAGTTGCTAACCGCGGCGGTGATCAACTCCGTCGGTTCGTTAGCATCCGGCTTGCGTCAATTTGGCGATTTGTGAATCAAAGTGAGTCGGTGTGAAGACGCGAGAATTCGAATGATCAAAACTATGATCGACAGCATTCCTTGGGTGCCCACTAAAAAGAGGGTCGCTATACACTCGATGGTATGCCTGCGCCGGTGGCGATATAAAGCATGCAAGAATGATTAGCGCGCAAAAAAAGACAGCACTGACGTCCTGCCGTGCTGTCTCTCTTGAATCCGCCTTAGCCGAGTCCATTCCAGCTAAGGAACAAAGATATCGATCGCGAAGATTTCGTCAAGTTCTTTCTACAAAAAAAGTTAACGCATCTACGATTGCGTATTTGTTGTTCTTCGTACCGTGCGCCTGGCCGCGCACCATGGACAAAATTCCAAATGTCCATCGGTGCGCGATGAGCGCAGGCAGTGTCGCTTGCCACGCGCGATAACGCACCGGTCATTGTCGATCGGTCTCTCGCTGCGCTTCGGCTTCTTCTTCGTGAATCATGCGGCCGAGCCACCATCCCCAGATGATGTAATGAAGGGCTGCGAAGACGAAAATGCCGCTAGAAATGAAGTATGAGAGCGGGTGAAAGCCGGTGCAGACTAGCAGCAGAGCCGACAGCACAATGAAGCCGAGCAGCGATCCGGTGATGACGACGCGGGCCGTGGCCGGCTTCATGGCCGGAGTCGGGCTACCTAGATCAGCCGGTCGCTCTGGGCGAACAGGCATCTCTGGCAAAATAGGTGGGCGCTCCGATTCAGGGTCAACGCCAAAGGATTCCGGTTCACGTTCCATGAACAGCAGCCTAGATGGTGCCCGGTGACGGAGCAAGTACCGAGGAATCTCTTGAGAATGGAACTGCTAGTGCCCGTTCTAAGCATGCCGAAACCGGATTCTGGCCTAGCGAATCCGGTTCCGCGACGGTTCGGTTGCCAGCCGGCGAATTTTCAAATTTTCGTCCTGGCGAGCAGCGGCACGAACCTGTTTGAGTGTGACTTCGTCGGCCATTGTGAGCAACCACCGATAAGCGGAGAGCCGTACTCGAGCATCCGCGTCCTTTGTCAGCAGCAACAGCCAGTCTCGGGCATTAATGCCGGAGAGTTGCGGAAGCGCGGACACGATCTGTAGTCGCTCTTCAGCGCTCGCCGTTGCCAGTCGTTTGGCGAGTTGCAATTCTAGCAGGTTCAGACCACGGCGGATGATTTCCTGTTCGGTATCGATCACGACTTGAGAATCGGCCGAGGCAAGACGAGCAACCAACTCTCGCATGCTCACCGAGGACGTGTGTTTGACTTCATTTGAGGCGGTGGCCTGCTTTGATGGAACTGGGACGACGGTTTGGAGTTTGGGGACACTGCGGTGATCGACTTCTTGAAGTTCGGCCGATGCAGGTCGCGTATCGCCCCATTGCAGGGACGGTGGGGCGTTTGAATCAGGCGAAGCGTCGGAGTTTGACGAAAACAGGCGAGCCTCTCCGGCCGAGGACGTGGCAGCACGCTTGCCGCCTGTCGTTGTCCTTGAGTCTTGCGACGGTGGCGAGGTCCCTTGTTCGATGGGCCTCGCCTCCTGAGTTCGCAGTGTGCGGGGACGTGGTAACGGAGCGGTGGCGGTACGCGTCGAACGTCGACCAGGAAGCGCCGGGATTTCCGTGGCTTGAATGGGAAGTCCACCGCCTGGCAATGACGCGAATCGATCAATCTCGCCGCTGATCGTGTCGGGGTTGTGATCACGGTTGTCCAGAGAATCGCCTGCCGATCTGTGCGGATATCGAGTCTCCGCGAGTTGCGAGTCGGCTGGCCTTTCGGTGGAAAGTCGTGACGAATGGGCCGCTCGTAGCACGTGATCACAGGCGACGAGAATGGCACTTCGATCAACGGCTTTACCGTCGACTGGCCATTGCACGATGTCGGCCGCGTATTGTGCCGCCATTCGGCGGGCCGCCGGCCGAAACGTCTTCGTGTGTTCGGCGAGCGACTCGGTGAACGTTGCGACTCGTGGTGAGCGGTAACCGGCGTCGCGCACTCGCCAGTTCTCGACCAACTCATCGATCGTTTTCTTTGCTTCACGAACAACCGCTGGATGGTCGGAGTCGAGCAGTCCCACAAGGGCAACCATGCCCGAGTCTTCCAACTCTAGTAGAGCCTGGAGGGTGGGGACGATTTGCGAAGCTTCCGCATTGTGTAGTCGGCCGGCCAGTTCATTCGCCACCATGCGTTCTCGCATCGGTGTCGTCATCCACAGCGTTACGAGAGACACGGTGACCACCAACGCAGGCAGCAAGATCGGCCACCGCAGCAGGCGGGTGGGAACTTGCAGCGATGTTGATTCTTGTCGACTCATGGTTTCACGGCTCTAGTTGGCCAAAGATGCGGGGCTTGAAGCTAGTTAAATCACCGCATGTCAGGAGCGTGTCTTATCCTTAGGGGTAAGATTTTCGGGCGGGGCATTCTCGTGATCCGCGCCATTCTCGGCAAGGTCATTCTGTCTCTCCCGCGTCTGGAGTCGCTTTCTCAGAAGACTGGCCAGAAGGATGCGCCTCGCCGCTAGCATGCTGGCATTGCGAGCGGCAGCAGGTGCCGCTCAGGACGTCACGAGGCTGGTTCGCCCTGGAATCTCAAACTTTCTCTGGCCCGCAAGCCTTGCCTAAGCCGAATAGTTGAACTGACCGCGCCGGCGTTATGCCTGCGGGTCACATGGCTTGCCACTGTTTGGTCGCGGTGAGCCAAGTGTCGAGCGGCAACTGTCCGACTCGATTCGTTTAACGTGTGCCCGGGGGGGATCGATGCACGAACGACCGACACACTGTCGAATTATCGCTTACGCCGTACCAAGACGCGCAGTGCTGCTTGGCTTGCTGACACTGGCGATCTGTCTGCTGGCACTGCTTAGTGGACCGTCCGTTCACGCTGCCGATCCGAACAAGGCCGATACGAGCCGGCGTGCGCGGCAGGATAGCATTGCTTCGATCCCGTTCAAGAAGCTTGATGCCGACGCTCGCGCGAAGGTGAAGAGCGTTGTGGACAATACCACGTTCTTTCGCCGTATGCCGGTCGAGGTTGTCGACTGCGATCCCAATCTCTACCTGTTCCTGATTCGTCACCCGGAGGTGATTGTCGAAATCTGGCGATACATGGGCGTGACGAACCTGGAGATCGAGCGATTCGACGCCGAGAACTTTCATGCCGAAGACGGTGCTGGCAGCATCGGTGACGTGGAGTTTCTGTACGGCGATAAGAATCAGCACATTCTCTACGTGACCGGATCGTACGACGGATCGCTGCTGCCCAGCGCCATTAAGGCCAAGTGCTTGCTTGTGCTGACCTGCGACTACAACCAGAACGTCGAAGGCAAGTATCTGATCACGAATCGGCTCGACCTGTTCGTGGACGTCGAGAACGTTGGTGTCGATCTCTTGGCCCGCACCTTTCACAAGATGTTCGGCAAGACGACCGATCACAACTTCGTGGAAACCGCCGGCTTTGTCAGTCAGATCTCGCACACCACCGAGGTAAATAGCCCCGGTATGTTGCGGCTGGTCGATAAGCTCAATGACCTCGATCCAGGTGTGCGCGGCAAGTTCGTGCGACACATTAAGGCCACGAGCGCACGGGCGAAGCAACGTACCGTTAACGTTGACGCCCGGGAGCGCGCACGACGTACCACCAACCAGACGACCGAAGTTCAGCCAGCCCGAGCGATTTCTAACCGACGTAGCGGTTAATGACGTTCTCGAACAGCTCTTGGCGAGCACTGACGCACGGCGTCACATCGCCCTTCTCGAGCATGTAGGCTTCTAGCGTCTTGAAGTTGTGCTTGCCAGCTTCGATTTCGGCACCGATGCCGCTATCCCAGCTGCTATAGCGATCTTCGATCATCTTGGCGACGTCGCCGTCGGCTCGGATCGCAGCGGCGATCTTCAGGCCTTGAGCGAACGCGTCCATACCACCGATGTGGGCGTGGAACAGATCGATCGGCTCGAAGCTTTCGCGACGTACCTTGGCGTCGAAGTTGACACCACCGGTGGTGAATCCACCAAACTTCAAGAGAGACAGCATGCACTGCGTGGTGAGGTAGTAGTTGGTCGGGAACTGATCGGTGTCCCAGCCCAACAGTTCGTCGCCGGTGTTGGCGTCGATCGACCCCAAGAAGCCCTGGCTGCCGGCATATTCCATCTCGTGCTGCATGCTGTGACCGGCCAGCGTGGCGTGGTTGGTCTCCAGATTGAGCTTGAGGTGGTCTTCCAGGCCATAGCTACGCAGGAAGTTGATGCAGGCCGCGGCATCGGAATCGTATTGATGCTTGGTCGGCTCTTTCGGCTTCGGCTCGATGTAGAACTGTCCGGTGAAGCCGATCTCCTTGGCGTAGTCGACCGCCATGTGCAAGAACGCGGCCAAGTGGTCGAGCTCTCGCTTCATGTCGGTGTTCCAGAGCGTGTGGTAACCTTCGCGGCCACCCCAGAAGGTGTAACCTTCGCCACCGAGTTCGAGCGTCACTTCCAGGGCCTTCTTCACTTGGGCTGCGGCGAAGGCGAAGGAGTCACTGTTCGGGCTGGTCGAAGCACCGTGCACGAAACGCGGGTTGCTGAACAGGTTGGCGGTTCCCCACAGAAGCTTGATGCCCGTGCGTTCCTGCTGCTCCTTAAGAGCGGCGGCCACGGCATCGAAGTTCTTGTTCGTTTCGGCCAGCGAAGCACCTTCGGGGGCGACGTCACGATCGTGGAAGGCGTAGTAGGGGTTGCCCAACTTTTCCATGAACTCGAAAGCGGCTCCCGTACGTTCGATGGCGTCGTTGACCGTTCCGTCGGCGAGTTCCCAAGGTCGTTGGGCACAACCGGGACCGAAGGGATCGGCACCGGCACCACGGAAGGTGTGCCAGTAGACGACGCTGAAGCGGAAGTGATCCGCCATCGTCTTGCCCTCGATGACTTCCGAGGCGTTGTAGTGCCGGAAAGCGAGCGGGTTTTTCGATTCGGGACCTTCGTACTCAATCTTCGAGACTTCGGGAAAGTATGCCATGGATTCGCCTTCTGGGTGTGTGGGAGGCCGTTGATTTGAATATGTCTTACTTGGATGCGTATATGTTGTTGTCGCCGGGCGACGTTACCATTTCACGAAAACGCCATTTCACGAAAACGCGAGCCCCCTATCGTGCCAAAATGAAGCCTCAGTGACAACCGGCGCCAAACGGCCGATGGGCCTAGAAAACCCGAGCAATACGGCCGATCGTGACGACTGTGACGCGGTGGCTCACGTCATTTTTCGCACAATCCAATCGCCCAGCTTGGGCGAGAGTTGAGCCGCCGCGAATAGCAGCCGGCTACGTGCCGGACTGACCAGCTCCGAGCGGCCTCGTTCAGCGTAGCTGACGATCCGTTTTGCCAGGAGCATTGGATCGATGCCGGAAAGCTTCACGCCTCCGCCAGGCTTAGCGGCTTCCGGCGGCAGATCGCTCGCCTCTTTGTCGTACCGGCTCCCTGCATCGCTACGGGCGATAGGGCCGGGACAGACGAGCAGGACCTTGAGGCCTTGTGGTTCCAGTTCCAATCGTAGCTGCTGCGAATATGCTGCCACGGCGAACTTGCTGGGCGGATAGGCACCTAGAAAGGTCGAGGCGCTCTTGGCGGCCAAGGAGCCAATGTTGACCACGTGACCGCGAGACTTCAGCAAAGAGGGCAAGGCGGCATGCGTGCAGCGAACCAGGCCGAGGAAGTTGAGTTCCATCGCCTCGGCGAATTCCTCCGCCGTGGTGTTCTTCATCTCACCACGCGTGCTGCGGCCGGCGCAATTGAACAACGCGTCGATCCGATCGAAGCGTTCAATTGTCTGCTGGAAGAGCTGATCGACCTGAGCTTGATCGGTGATGTCGGTCGGAACCGCCAGTACCTCGGCACCGCTCTTTTCAGCTAGACGGTTCGCCGCCTCTTGAAGCGCATCGGCACCCCGCGCGACGAGCACCAGGCGGGCACCCTTGTTGGCCAGCACGGAAGCGATCGCCAGGCCGAGTCCTGCCGATCCGCCCGTGATGACGGCAACTTTGTTCTTCCAGTAGGACATAGGCCAGCGCTAGACGGTCGGGCGGACTAGCCGAATTCGTAGCCGGTGCGCTGTTCACGCTTCAGCCATTGGGTGTTGATCTCATCGTCGTCGGTCAGCTGGGTATCGGAATCCCAGGTGATCTTGCGGCCGAGCCGCATGGCGATGTTGGCCAGGTGGCAAGTCGTTAGCGCACGATGGTGACTGAAGACGTCGGAGATGGGCAGTTCGCGATCCTTCACCGCATCGATGAAGTTGTCCATGTGTCGCTTCGGCTCGCGACCAGCGAACAAGGCGGCTACCTGTTGCCGCAACTCTTCAACCTTCTCTTCGTTTCGCGGGATTTCTTTGTCTTTGTTGCCGAAGATTTCTTCGACCGGCTTCCCGACAATCTTGCCACGGTTAACGAAGATTCGGCCCTTGTCGCCCTCAATGAGCACGCCGTTTTCCTCGTCCTGAATGATCATCTCGACACCGCCAGGGTACGTGCAGCGTACCTTGAACTTGGTCGCTGTGTTGAAGCTCGTGGTGTCGGTCGGATAGCCGTTCTTGAATTCCACCGGATGGGTCACTTCCAGTGGCTCGATGGTCAGGGCACTGGCGTCGGTAACGCCGATGGCCCATTGGGCGATGTCGACGTGGTGGGCGCCCCAGTCGGTCATCTTGCCGCCGGAGTATTCATACCACCAACGGAATCCCCAGTGGGTTCGTTCCGGGATGTAGTCGGTTTGCGGAGCTTGGCCGAGCCACATGTCCCAGTTGAAATGCTTCGGCGGCGTCTGCACCTTGTAGGGGCCGCCGGGAGTCGTTCCGCCGATGCCGACGCGAAGTTTTTTGATCTTGCCTAGGCGACCGCTGTGCGCGATGGCGACCGCCTGCAGGAAGAGTTGCCCGAATTCGCTCCGTTGTTGCGTGCCGACTTGGACGATTCGTCCGCTTTGTTGTACGGCCCGATTGATGATCTTTCCTTCGTCGACAGTGAGTGTGAGCGGCTTCTCACAGTAGACGTCTTTGCCAGCCTGTAGGGCGTCGAGCAGGATCGGCGTGTGCCAATGATCGGGCGTGCCGATCGTGACCAGGTCAATGTCCTTGCGGTCGAGCAGCTGGCGGTAGTCTTCGTAGATTTGGATCTTGCTGTCTTCACCGCGGAACTTTTCAGCATGTAGGCGATCGACGTCGCAGACCGCGACACAGTTCCCACGTCCCTGGAGTTCCTTGCCAATGCCGCGCCCCCTTCCGCCGACTCCGATGGCCGCCACGTTGAATCGGTCGTTCTTCGATTCGTTGGCCGCGGCCTTCGACGTGAAGAAGTAAGGCGTCGTCAGGCTCAACGCCCCAGCGGCGGTCGATGTCTTCAGGAAGTCGCGACGCGACGAGCAGTCAGGTGTTGAGGTTCTTTTGTCGGACATGGAGAGATCCTTTGCAGAATCGAAGACGGCGCCTGGGGAACTGCGGGAGGCGCGGTCTCGGAGGCTGGGTGGATGGTCAGGTGGGAACGTCTTGGTGGGAGGCGTCTCGCCGACCGCTCGCGTGGGGATGCCGGCGAAAGACCCAAACCCTTTCGTCTAGGGGCCCTTTAGTATAGGCGATTGGGGCACGATTTTCCAAGGTTGACAGTTCTGCAGTAATGGGCCGCCAATCGAGCGCCGCGGGGCGCAAAAATGAAGGCGAAGCCGCTCAAAAAGAACGACTCCGCCTTGGATAATCTTTACGTGAACCAGGTGCCGGTCGGAGCAAACGGACAGGTCCGCTACCACGACACGGTTGCCCTGCGGCGAGATGGGGCCGAAGCGGGCGTTACACGTTGATCTCGAAGCCGCTGCGTTGCTCACGCTTGAGCCAATTTTCGTTGAGCATTTCGGCATCGTCTCCAACGCACAGCTCGGTCTCCGGATCCCATTGGATCTTTTTGCCGAGGCGGATCGCGATGTTTGCCAGATGGCAGGTCGTCATCGCGCGATGGTGCGACTGCATATCCGAGATCGGTTGCTGACGCGTGCGAATGCTTTCCACGAAGTTGTAGGCGTGAGCACTGATCGGGTTTAGTTTGCGACTGTTGTACGCACGGAAGATGGCGTCTTCGGGAAGCGGATTGTCCTTGAGATCTTCCACTGGCTTACCGCGAAGCCGGCCGCGATTGACAAAGATGCGACCCTTCTCGCCTTCGATCAACAGACCGTTGTCGAGCTTTCGCGTGCTGTTTCCATCATGGATGTGTAGCTCGACGCCATCTTTAAACTTGCAGACGACATGGAACGCGGTTGCCGCGTTGTAGCGATCGTCGAGCAGCGAATGACCATCCTTATAAGGTACCGGGTGGCTGGCCAAGCCGCTGACTTCGACCGGGCCGGTGTCATCGGCACCAAGGGCCCAATGGGCGATGTCGACGTGATGGGCACCCCAGTCGGTCATCTTGCCGCCGGAGTACTCGTACCACCAACGAAATTGATAATGGCCTCGTGTTTGGTCGCCCTTGGCATTGGAACGGAAGTCGACCAAGGGAGCCTGGCCGAGCCACATGTCCCAGTTCAATTCCTTAGGCGCAGCGATCGCGGGAATCGCCGGGCTCGAAGGAGCACCACCGATGGCGACGCTAATCTTCTTGATCTTGCCCAAGCGTCCTTCGCGAATCATGGCGATGGCGGCGAGGAAGGTAGGGGCATTGTTCGCGTCCGCGATGAGCGGGCCTTCGCTTCGCTGCTGCGTGCCGACTTGGAAAACGCGATCGGTCTTTTCGAGTACCGAGCGGATCTGCTTGCCTTCGTTAATCGTCAGCGTCAGTGGCTTCTCGCAGTAGACGTCTTTGCCTGCCTGCAGGGCTTCGATGGCCGGCTTGGTGTGCCAGTGGTCGGGCGTGCCGATTACGACTGCGTCGACATCCTTGCGATCGAGCACGTGGCGATAATCTTCGTAGATGTCGGCATCGTATTTCCCGTCAATCTTGTATTTGTTCTTCACGTCATCGAACAGCCTGATCGTGCCGGCCGGGCGACGCTTGTCGACGTCGCAGAGGGCGACCACGTCACCCCAACGCAGCAGGCGGGCGGTGTCCCAGTTGCCTTGACCACCACAACCAATCAGGGCAAATCGTAGGCGATCGTTGGCCGATTTGGTTTCGTTATCGGCGGATACCTTTTGGCCGGTGAAGATGTACGGGATCGTGGCACCAGCGGCGGCCACGGTTGCACTCTTGCCGAGAAAATTGCGACGCGAAACGGGTTCTTTGCTCATCGCCTCGATTCCTTTTGAATAGGTCGAGCGGATCGGTCGAGCCAGCGGCTAACGGCTGGCAGTCGGCGAAGCCAACGTGCCTGATCGATCGACAGGTGGGAATTCTGGGGAGTGGACATTCAGGTGGGATCGCACTCGAAGCCGGTCAGCTGACGCAAGTTACGCAAATGACCAAATCCTCAAGCACGCATTAGGTTAGTGACCGGCCCGCTGCCATGCAACCAACGGCCGGCTGGCCGCGAGTCGCGCCAAAGCTACCTTTTCGGCAGAAAACCGTGTCAGGGTTAAGGTTTAACGATTTCAAAGCGGACAACGATCCAGCTTGTTTCCGGCCGTGTTTTCGTCGCTTTCGAGCGATATCGAAGTGGAAAACCAAGTTTCGCATCGAAATTCGCTACCAGACGCATCTCGCGAGGATCAAGCAATCGGGCCATCGCATCGAGATCGTTTTGTATGTATTCAAACTGGCGAGGCACGGTCCAAGTATCGGTCAGGCGATCCTTGCGGAGGGCGTTGCCATCGATCGACAGGGCGGTGACCTGACCGTTGCGAACCTGTAGCTGATACGTATGTTGACGCCGCGTGCCGGTAGTTTCGACTTCCATGTCGTAGTTGGCAGGAGCGGCGTCGGCCCAACGCTGCATCGCCTCGTCGAGAATGGCTTGCGTGACCACTGGCGTGGTGTCGCGGTTGATAAGCACGATAATGACCACACCCGCGGCGACGCCCATAATTGCCGAGAACATCCTCAGCAAGATTCGTTGGCTTCGCGGCATGGGCCGCTTTTGCCCGGTAGGCGACTCCTCCGAGGCCGTGGCGTAGACGTTGTCCCCCGCGGCATCGGCCGCTTGATCGCTTTCTGTCGTGCGGCGAATCACGTTCGTGGTTCCTTCCGTGGTTCCAGGCAAGATCGTCCTAGCATCTCGCGAGAGGTCGCGGCGTTCCAGGATGAATTGTCGTCTTGAGATGAATCATCGGACGCTGGGTTAGAAAATGCCGTCTCCGCTGACCTTGAAACGGATCTGCTGCGCTGATGATGTCCAATGATGGCCGCACCAATGTGAGCGATCATCAGGACGACGACCATGCCGATTGCCGCGGACAGGGCAGGGGGGAGGACCGCCATGGCAGCGAAGATCATGCTGCAGATCGCTACCAGCCAAAGGAGCCCCCGCAGCCGAAACTGGAACGGTGCCGGCTCGAGCGGAGCGTCGCCTTGACTGGAGGAGGGCATTGTGGGCAAGGAGTCGATTTGCGGGGCAAGAAACGCTCGGCTAGGGCGCGGTACCGTGGGTCGTGCTCGTCGAAGACGCGAGTCATCACCTCTCTATGGGCATTGTTTCAGGCCGTCCCGCCGCTGGCAAGGAAAAGGCCCGGTCGCTGATAAGCAATACGCTGGCCTGTGTCCACCGTCGTCACGGTACTGGCGACATCCTCGGCGGGTACCGGCGCTGAATTGCGGATCAGAACAGGCGGATCCGGGCATCTTGCCAGTTGCCTGTCCGAGGCTCAAAATGGTCGTTTGTCTCGATTGAAACAATGATTTTCTGCCGGCGAATCTCCGGCGATTGAACAGGGTAGTTATGGCTAGTTGCGTTCTTGCTTATTCTGGCGGTCTCGATACTTCGGTCATTCTCGGTTGGCTGAATGACAAAGGTTACGAGTGCCATTGCGTCTATGTCGACTTGGGTCAGCCGTGTGAAGACCGCGAGGCGATTCTGGAGAAAGCCCGCAGTCACGGGGCGAAGTCGGCGAAGATCGTCGATGTCCGTGAGGAATTGTGCCGCGATTTCGCCTTTCCAATTCTGCAGTGGCAGGCCAAGTACGAAAGCATCTACCTGCTCGGCACGGCCATTGCTCGCCCGTTGATTTCCAAAGCTTGCTTGGAGTTCGCCCGCGATGTGGGGGCCACCGCCTTTGCTCACGGAGCAACCGGCAAAGGAAACGACCAGTGCCGCTTCCAGCTGGCTGCCGAGGCGTTGCAACCAGAAATCGAAATGATCGCTCCCTGGCGAATCGAGGAGTTTCGCTCGCTCTTCCCCGGTCGCACGGAAATGATCGACTACTGCGACGCCAAGAAGATTCCGGTCAAGGCTTCGGTCGAAAAGCCGTACAGCTCGGACGAGAACTGCCTGCACATCAGCTACGAAGCTGGCCGGTTGGAAGATCCGGCCGCCAACGGTCTCAATCACATCGACTTTGGCATGGGGGTCTCGCCGCAGGAAGCCCCGGACAAGAACGAGAAGGTGAAGATCAAGTTCGATGCCGGCCTTCCGGTGGCTGTGAACGGGGAAAGCTGCTCGCCGCTGGAGGTCGTCACCCGGCTCAACGAAATCGGCGGTCGAAACGGCGTGGGCCGCATCGACATGGTCGAGAACCGTTTCGTCGGCATGAAGAGCCGTGGCGTTTACGAATCGCCTGGAATGACAATCCTTTACGATGCCCACCTGGCGATCGAACAACTGACGCTCGATCGCGATCTGCTCCACCTTCGTGATCGGTTGTCTGTCGAGGTGGCGGAAATGGTCTACTACGGTTTCTGGTACTGTCCCAAGATGGACGCCCTGATGGCCTTCAATCAGGAATGTCAGAAACCGGTCTGCGGAGAAGTCGAATTGAATCTCTACAAGGGCAACATTCAGATCGAAGGTCGCACCAGCCCCAAGAGCCTGTACGACGCTGAAATGGCCAGCATGGAAGGGGGCGGATCGTACAATCAGACCGACGCTGAAGGCTTCCTGCGAATCCAAAGCCTGCCAGGTCGCGTACAGGGAGGCGTCAATCCGCGAGATTGGTAATCCGGAAGCCGGCTGCAACGGACGGCTTTCATAGGGCAGAAATCAAAAACAGGAACACACATGGGCGCCCTTGTGCCTATAATGTGGCCGAAGGAATCGTCGCCAAGTCACTGAAGGGCCAGCCGGCCAAGCGGCGATCGTGACCCAGCCAGGGCAATAGGATTTGGGGCAACTAGAAAACGGATTTCAAGGTTTCGGGGCTTTTTGGGAATCGGGGAGCGACGTATGTTCTTGGCAGAGAACCCGGTGTTGCAGCGCGAGTTGGTTGTCAACCTGCGGATGCATCGTGCGTTCCTGTTGCTGTTTGGCTACCTATTGGCGTTAGGAGCGGTTGTCTATGCCGCTTGGCCCGCGGCCACACGACTCGACATGACCGAGTCGGGAGCCGGAGCCGCCCGTGAACTGGTCGATCTGTTCTTTGTCGGTCAGTATCTGCTCGCCTCGATGATGGCGCCCAGCTTTGCGGCGGGAACGATTGCCGGCGAGAAAGAACGCAAGACCTACGAGAGCCTGTTGGCCAGCCCGCTACGCCCGTCGGCGATTGTGCTTGGGAAGCTGCTGGCGGCGCTCTGCCACCTGGCGATCCTGATCTTCTGCTCTTTGCCAATCGTGATGCTCTGCGTTCCGTTAGGGGGCGTTTCACTCTATGAAGTTCTGGCCGCATATCTTGCGCTGACCGCGTCCGTGATCAGCTTCGGCATGATTGGGGTCGCCTGTAGTAGTATTTTCCGGCGGACCGTGGCCGCACTGACGGTTTCCTATCTAATCATCTTGCCGCTGGCCCTGCTGGGAGCCATGAGTTGGTGGTGGCTCCGCGACGAAGGTCAAACGCGGCTGCTGCTGGCGACCACATTCCTGCCCGGCGGTTGCGCCGTGTTGGTTGCCGTCCTGTTTGGCAGCACCGCTCGACGGTTGATGCATCCGCCCGATGTCGGCAGCGAAGGTAAAGAGGTCGTCGATCTCGACACCGAAATGAAGAAGACCGT
The DNA here is from genome assembly GCA_964385715.1 of uncultured Planctomycetaceae bacterium. Taxonomy (GTDB): domain Bacteria; phylum Planctomycetota; class Planctomycetia; order Pirellulales; family UBA7805; genus MB-PLM-2. The sequence continues at coordinate 1,438 of CAYLRE010000035.1, read as the reverse complement.
CGGCATGGTCATCAAAGGGGATCAATTCCCCGATAAATTGTTCGCGCCGGCGAAACGGGACGATCTGATGCCGGATGGCGCGAATCCGGTTTACGACAAAGAGATGCGGAGCGAGCTGTTTAGCCAAGGCACGCTCATGCTGCGAATCGTGATTCAGGTCAGCATGTTCCTGGCGATTCCGTTGATGGGCGTTTTCTTCTACGTCTGGCCCGACATGGCTCCCTGGTACATAAGCTACGTCGTGTTGTTCAACGTGTTGGTCGGACCGGTCTTTTCAGCCGATCGGGTCACCAGCGAGCGAGAACGTGAAACGCTTGAGCTGATGCTCACCACGACCGTCTCCCCGGCCCAAATCCTGTGGGGAAAGCTATTTGCCGGTTTGCGGGTTTCTTCGGTGTTGACCAGCTTTCTTGTCTGGCCGGTTCCCTTGGCCGCACTGATGGTCGGGTACTATTGGGGCAATCTCGGCACGATGCTCTGCTACGTGATTGTGATTGCGCTGGCCTGTCTGACCACGGCCGTGGTAGCTCTGTTCTGCTCGGTCGTATTCCGCAAAACGGTCATCAGCCTGATGACGGCATACCTGGTGATCCTGACGTTATTCATGCTGCCGCCGGCGGTGAATTACTTTGTCGACAACTTCGTCGTGGGGCCCTATGTTGCTCAAGAGGTGGTCGAAGTCGAGGAAGAGATTACCTTCGACGAATACGGACAGGAGGTTCTCCGCACGAAACCGACCCCCCCGCGAAGGCCGGCGGTGGTCGCCGATCAGGCGGTCATCGATCGGGCTTTGAACGTGCAACGCGTCGCGCGGGTGCTGGGGGTCGCGAGTCCTTTCTCGGCGATCCATGCGTTGCCTTTGTCGGGCAGCCAGCATGAGATCCGCTACGATGCCTCGACGGCAGGGCGGGCGGGTAACTGGTGGATCTTCGTTGGCTACGCGATCTTCACATTGGTTCTGAACGGAGTCTTACTGTCGATTATCGACTGGCTGTTCCACGTTCGCTGGCGAGTCGCCGGGTAGCGGCTACTTCGTTGTGGTCCTTGGACCTGGCGAGGAACGACTGCTTTTCGGTGAGCGACTTTTTTTGCCGTATGCAAGAAAACGGGGTTGGCGTGAAAAAATTCCAACGTGTTGTCGTATCAGAGTTTGCGCGAATGGTCGTTTTTCGAGGTTCTGGCCGCAACTCCCTTAGACCTTTGCTGTTAGGGTTAATTCGCCCGATTTGCAGGTGACGCCAAAAAAGTCGGCATAGTCGTGCGGCACAATATCGGGAGGGCGAGGCTCCTGCCGAGCCGTGGTTGTGCCAGCGTGGACGTGCCACAAACACGTAGGTCAGGCCGTGCCTGACGGAATCCGGGTGAGGACCGGTAGGGAACGAGTCCTACAAGAAGGCCACCCCAAGTTCCCGCATGCACAGCATGCCCTACGGCGGAG
>CAYLRE010000034.1:0-24809 GCA_964385715.1 uncultured Planctomycetaceae bacterium | reverse complement strand
GGGGCAAGACGACAGCAATCAGGCATCGCAAGGAGGTTACTGAGTGCAGAACCGATTCACGTCGTAGTTGGCTATTCATTTTTTCGTTTGCCGATTTCTTGTTTTCTTAAGGAAAGGAGGCCTGGGAGCCAGACTCGGCTTCCGAGATCCGCGGTTCGTTCACTTTCAAAAGGTGAATCACACTGTCCACGGTTCACGAGCGGCACGACCTCGCATGCGATTTGCCTCTTCGTCATCAATGAACGTTTCAGTGACCGGATCCATCTTTAATTTTCGCTGCAGAATCCAAGCAATCGCCGCCGCGTGACAAGCGATGTGCGACTTACGTGCGATGTCGGCATTGGTAGCCGTCTTCGCACGCGACTTCACACAGTCGAAGAAATTCCGCACGTGGAAGGTTGGGGTCGTACCGATTTCTTTGGGCGGGATCGGCATACTCATTCGCAGCGAATCGAGCGACACCAACGACCGCCCCGTATCGCCGGTTTCGATCCAGCCTTCGTCCCCTTCGAACTTCACGGGGCAGCTTCCGAGGCCATTCCAACCGGAACGACGTAGCACTGCCTCCACTCCGTTGGCATACCGACAGACGATCACGTTGTCGTTGGGAATCTCCGGCATCGGCTCGTATTCAATCGGAATCGTGTCGTCAGAGTCGTTCGCCCACTGGCAAAGATCGAGCGTGTGAGCGCCCCAGTCGAGAAGCTTCGCCCCGGAATCGAAGTCGTGGAACCCGCGCCAACCACCGTCGACATACTCGCGGTTGTACGGCCGCCAGGGCGCCGGGCCGAGCCACATGTCCCAATCGATCTCCTCGACCGGCGGCTCCTCCTGGGCGGGCAACCAGTCGTGGCGATCTTCCAGATGATAGATCGAGGCGTGCAGCCGCTTGATGTTGCCCAGCTTTCCGCTGCGAGCCAGATTCACCGCGTGCACGAAGTTAGAAACGGTGCGCCGCTGGGTGCCTGCCTGAAAGACACGCCCGGTTCGCCGCATCGTCTCGGCCAATGTTTGAGCCAGTTCAATCGTGATCGTACACGGCTTTTCCGAATAGACGTCCTTGCCCGCTTCGGCCGCCAGAATGGACGCCGGCCCGTGCCAGCGATCGCCCGTGGCGATCAATACCGCGTCGATGTCGTCGCGTTCCAGTAGCTCCCGAAAGTCGCGGTACATCGAGCATTGCTTGTCGCCATTCTCTCGATCGGCCCATTCCTTCACGTTCGTTCGCTGATCGGCCCGCACATCGGCAATCGCGACAAACCGCATGTCAGGCTGTTTGAACATTTCGCGAAGCACCACACTTCCGCGACTGCGAATCCCTATGCCGCCGAGCATGATCTTCTCGCTGGGGGCGACGAAGCCGTCTAGCCCCAAGGCCGAGCTCGGCACGATGGTCGGCACCGCGAACACGGTACTCGCCGCGGCCGCCTTTTTGACAAACTGCCGCCGTGAAAAGGTCTTACGAGGAGAGGAGGACATCGCTTCGCCTTTCAAGTGTCTTTGATCGAGTCAATCGACTGCTACGCACGCGCCACGCGTCGTTCGCGACTGACGACGACGCAGGTCGGGCTCATTGCCGTCCATCTAACTCGCCGCCGCACTGCCGGTCAAGTGCCACGTGCGGTCACCGGACACAATAAAACAGACCATTCGCGGCAAATCCGCATGGATCACGTGATTCGACTCAGCTACCATGAAGCCAACGGCTCGCCAACGCTGCAGCTTATGCAGCGAACAGACGTCTACCGGACTCCGCGATCACGAAGCACGAGGCTGCCACGATGAACGACCCGGTCGCGATCAGTTTCGTCGTCTACACGCTTGGCATCATGGGGCTGGGGCTCTACAGCGCCAAATTCTCTAAAGGAACCGCCGAGGACTTCTTCCTGGCTGACCGTGGTCTCGGCGCATGGGTTGCCGCGTTGTCGGCCTCGGCGTCGGCCGAAAGCGGCTGGGTCACCATGGGCTTGGTCGGCAAGTCGTACGAAACAGGAGTGGGAGCGTTGTGGATCGTGGCGGGAACCTTCGCGGCGTTTCTGTTCAACTGGTTCATCCTCGCTTGGCGACTAAGGACATTCGCCGACAGGACCGATTCGCTAACCATTCCTGATGTCTTGGCAGCTCGTTACCGAGGAACCGTTGCCTTACTGATCCGGCTCACGGGGATCTTGATTATCCTCACGATGCTCGCGGCCTATGTCGCGGCACAAATGAATGGCGCCGGCAAGATGTTTTCCGGCACTTTCCATTGGAGCTACTCAACGGGCGTTCTGGCCGGTGCAGCGATCGTCGTCATCTACACCATCACTGGTGGCTTTCGCGCGGTCGCATGGACGGACGTTGTCCAAGGAACCTTCATGGTCTTTATCGTCGTTGTCTTGCCGTTGGTACTGATCACCAAGATCGGTGGACTTGACGAGTTTTGGACGCGGCTGGCAAACGACCCACGCGATCAAACACTAACTGATCCTTTCGCTGGCAACGCCGGACTAGCTCTCATCGGATTCTTTGCCCTCTGGCTAGGCATCCCCTTCGGTAACCCCGGTCAGCCTCATGTGTTGATTCGCCTGATGGCAGTCAAAGACCGAAAAGCGATCTTGCGCGGCGGGGTCATCTCGTCCGCTTGGGTCACCCTGCTATTCACCGGAGCCGTATTCCTTGGCCTAGCCGCCCGTGCCTGGTTTGGCGAAATGGAGAATCCCGAAAAGACGCTTGCCTTAATCGCACGCGATAGCAACGTCGTCCCCGGATTCATCGGCGGGATGATCGTAGCGGCAGTACTTGCAGCCATTTGCTCTACTGCCGATTCACAACTGCTGGTGTCGGCATCGGCAGTCAGCCACGACCTGGTCGTGCGAATTTTCGGCGTTGAATTGTCGACCAAGGCTCGCATGCTCCTCGATCGCTCGGCGGTCCTACTCGTCGGTGGCATCGCCATCGGACTAGCGCTTTGGAACGCCGAAAAGATTTTCACATTCGTGCTTGGTTACGGTTGGGCAGGGCTCGGGGCCGGATTCGGCCCAGCACTTATCCTGACTCTCTTCTGGAAACGAACCACCGGCTGGGGCATCCTCGCCGGAATGATCGTCGGTGTCGCTTCGGCAATTTTGTTCAAACTACGCGACGATTGGATCAACGGCATTTACAACATGGTCCCCGCCTTCGCCCTCTCGATGGCTACCATCGTGCTCGTCAGCCTATTCACGCGCAGTAGTCCTGCCCCGGACAGCCAAGAGCAGGAATTCGGCGAACCGAGCAAGCCATAGCTGTGTCCGATTTATCGGTCCCTGAAGCTGGCGGGCGCGGCTGCTCCCCCTTATTGCAACTCGCTCTATTCCCCGCGGTGACCTTTATCTCGGCCGTAGATTCCCACAGCGAGGTACTCGTCTTTGATCTGAGCGGAGAATGAGCTACATTCATACATTCGGCCAAGCGAGGTAGACGTCGACTGGTTGTGGCGGATCCCTGAGCCCCATCAGGCACCGCGATCGCCCCAGAATACAACGCGACGGTCGCACTCTCCGGAGGGTAAGCGAATGGCTAGCAGCCTCATTGGAAATGAGGTGCCGGGCAACCGGTTGCGGGTTCGAGTCCCGTGCCCTCCGCTTCTAAATAGACACGGCTCGTAGGTGCTTTAGCGACAAGCACTTGCGAGTCGTTGCTTTTTTCAGGGCGTCCATCTTTTCGAGACGCCCCCATCGCCCGTTGCCGCGACAGGTGCGCCTCTCACCAGCAGTCATCTTATCCGCCGTAGACCAGCAAGTAGTCGACCGTGAGTCCCATTGCCGCGTGCAGGATCACACCGGGCCACAACGAACGCGTGCGATAGGCCAGGCCCGCCCAAATCAGCCCGCCAGCGATCGCCATATAGGTTTCACAGGCTGGCGTTCCGATGTGGATCAAGGTCGAAGCCATGACCTGCACGAGAATGGCGTTCATTCGCCCTAACGGCTCACGCAGCCCGATTTGCAGGTACCCGCGAAAGTGAAACTCCCACGACAGGAAAAACAGCACGTACATGACCGCATGCAGCGGATAGTTGAGCTGTGCGTCGGGATTCACGGGATAGTACTCCCGTATGTCGCCATCGCCTGAACCGGAATAGCCCACGAGCACGAACACTGGCCCGAGCAGCAATACGGCGAGCGCCCCCTTCTTAAAATCCCCGACACGCAACCCATATTCCCGAAGCGAATGCCGGAGCACGAACTTAACGACCAAGAGGGGGACCACCGCTAGCAGCAGGAATGCCGCCAGGTGGGTGTAGATTGCGGCCGAGTACGCGCGGTCTTCGTAGAGCAAGTGTCCTTCGGACAGATTTTCCAAAAAGAAATCACGCGACCCAAAATACTTCCACGTAATCATCAACAGCGTGGAAGAAAGCAGCACGATGGCGGCCTGCGTCTGCCTTCCGACAGGAACGTCCGGCAACGATTCGCTTTGTAGAGAATCCGACATAGTATGCCTACTCGGTCGAGAAGACATACCAACACCGGGTCGGCGAATCATCGCGACGAACGACAGCGATCCGCAAGAAAGACCGCTACTGGGCCGCCTCGTCCAATCGACTGGTGACGGCAACCTAGAAATCCGTGGATTCCAATGGTAAGCACCACCGAGGCTCAACGCAACTCGAGGCTGCCAATCGTGGCTTGAGTCACCTCCCCCAGAGCAGGGTGTCGACTGACTTCGGATCAATAATCGTCGGCACAGCGGTAATAGACCTCGAGTGTCATGACTGCCAGGGCCGTGTCGAAAACACGCCCGCCAACATCGCCAATGCACGCGGCCCGGTCTTCCTCGCCGGCAGGAATGTGCCAGCTACCAATGAGATGCTTGCCACCCTTCGTCGCCTGAGACTCGATCAGCTGCTCGCGCATGGCCAGGTTCCACTTCCTCCATTTCTCGCCTCTCTGGCCATCGACTCGATAAAGAAACATCGTAGCATAGTAGTCGAAGTACATGTTCGTTGAGTCGGGGCCCCGCGCGCTAATGTACTCCATCCCTTCTTTGAGACTGGCATGATCCTTCTTCCATCCCAGATAGGTGCGACAAAACAACGCGACAGCTGACGAGGAATTATCACCCTCTTGACCTCCGCTGATCATGTAGCGGTACTTTGCGCCATCGGACTCCTGCCCCTCTTGAATACGATCAAGAAACTGCATCGCTTGGGCGTAGACCTCATCAGGAACTTTAAGATTCGCCAACTTGGCATTCTTCAGGGCCATCACTTGCCAGCCCGTCGACGAGACATCCCCCGATGGTTCATTGGGAAGATACCGCCAACCTCCGTCGTGACATGACGCATTGACTATGTAATCAACGGCCTTCTGAGCGACGGGCGCTAGCTCTTTGTCGTACGACAAACCATAAGCTTCAACGAGTGCCGAGGTCGCCATGGCATGGCTGAAGAGATGAGAACGCGGTCCCCCATTGGACTCATAGAGCCGCCCCGTCTCGTGATCCATCTTTTCTTGCAGATAGATAAGGCCCTTCTTAACGGTCTTTGCGTACTTATCGGGTTCGAGGTGCCAATGTCCCCGAACTAGAAATGCAGACAACGCCAAGCCGGTTGCCCCTATCTTGGTTTTTTCCTTCGCAGGATCAGGAAACCCACTACACTTGTCCCCCGCCGAGTGATTGAAGCTCCAGCTGCCGTCACGATTCTGATGCTCTGCCAGCCAGGCCAGCCCGGCCACCACAGCTTGTTCCGTCGCGTGAGAAGCTCCTCCCTTGCGCATTGCACGACCGCGGAGATGACCTGTGCGACGACGAAATCCGTCAGGGCGGGGATTAGTTGTCCTAGGCTTCGCATCGATCAGAGCGGCGTACGGCCCCCCCCAGAATCGGCAACATCGGGCGTGACCGCGTCCCTCAATCGTTTCTCGATGTACCGCTGATCGGCCAGGCTCAGCTTGGTGAGCGTGACCCGCACGACCTTGCCGTCCTCCTTCTTGAGCCGCACCTTTCCGTCGACGACTTCAATGAACTTCGCCTTGACCTTGCCTTTGCCCGAGGCGGATTGCCAGAGGCGAAATTCACTTGCTTCATCGCCCTTGTCTTCGGCCGGGCAAGACTGAGACGGCAGTACCGCAAAGACGAAGACTCCCACAAGCAACAAACAGAACGCTCCCTTACCGTGGCCCGCGTTCCTGCAACCGTCGCCGCCTAACGTACCAAGAATCATTCGTCCACCCTCGCGTTACTTGCCCTGATGAGAACAGCTACGTACCACCTTGCCGTAGATGCAATATAGCAAACCCGCGGAACCGAGTCCCCAACGCCCATCGAATCTGACACCGCAGCTGCGACAGCCGGCAAATCACTCATACACACGCCCATAGCGGTAGTAGACCTCGAGCATCATGACGGCCATTGCCGTGTTGTAGACGCGACCTCCGGCATCCCCCATGCCATCGTTGAGGTCAGTAATTTCCCCTTTGAAGTGCCAGCTGCCTACTCGATGCTTGCCGCCCTTATTCTCTTGGTTCGTCACAAGATGATCTCGCATCGCGTTGTTCCATACATTCCAGAAGTGTGCCCGCGGCCCCCCCATCTGGAACATGAACATCGTGCCGTAGTAGTTGTAGTACATATTTTTTTCATGAGGCCCCAGTCCCACCAGGTACGCCAATCCGTCCCGCAATGGCGGCTTGTCGTGTGCCCACCCTAGATAGGTTCGGCAAAGCAGTCCGATCGCGGTAAGTGATCGATTCTGTACGTGTCCTCCTTTTATCATGTAACGGTATTTTGCGCCGCCGTCCTCCTGCGCTCCATCGAGATAATCCGTTACCTTCGTTGTCACCTTCTCGGGTACATCCAAGCCTGCCATCTTGGCACTCTTAAGCGCCATCATCTGCCATCCGACGACCGACGTGTCTCCCGGATCTTTCGGCGCGTAACGCCAACCACCATCTTTGCCCTGAGTTTTGATGATGTAGTCGACTGCCAACTGCGCCGCCTTGGCCAGCTTTCGATCGCCCGTCATCCCGTACGCTTCGGCAATAGACGCGGCAGATATCGCATGACTGTACATGAGACAATGCGATTCGCCTTTCTGCTCGTACAGCCGGCCCGTCTTAGGCTCCATATTCTTTATCAGGTACGACAGTGCCTTCGTTACCGTCGCGCGATACGGACCGTCATGCATGTGCGTATGCCCCGCGCCCAAGAAGGCCCCGAGCACCAATCCGGTCGCTCCCATCTTGGTTATCTTCTGACCGGGATCAGGAAATCCCGTGCACTTGTCCTTCGGCGAGTGATTGAAACTCCAACTCCCGTTGTTGTTCTGATGGGCGGCCAGCCACGCCAAACCGCTCGCAACCGCACGTTCGCTGGCGGCCGTACCACCAGCACGGCGAACCGCACGACCCTTGAGCATGCCGAAGCGGTGCTCAAAGCCAGGAACACAACTGGGCCCCACCTTCTTCTTTCGACGCTTTGCCGTCGATCTAGCTGCGACATCGCCAGCTGAGGAGTCAGCCTTTTCCTCATTGATCTGCTTCACATACCGCTTGTCCGCAGAGCTAAGCTTATTAAGCGCGATTCGCACCGTGCGGCCGTCCTCTCGTTCAAGCCGAACTTTGCCACCAGCCAGCTCGATGAAACGGGCCTCTATCTTGCTCTTGCCGGAAGCGGTCTTCCAAGTACGTATCTCCTCGCGGATCTCCGCTTCTGCCTGGTCGCCTGCGGTGACCTTCGGCAGTTCCCTACCCGTTACTTCGCGAAACAGATCTGCTGCCCGCTGTCGATAATCACCCTTCAACCGGGCCACGAACCTCAGTGTATCGGCCGCCTCCTCTTGCAGCTGCTTGCGAAGTAGAATCACTGAATTGAGTTTGATCCTGTCAAGCTCGTCTACCACCTTGAGCGCGTACTTCGCGCGGCGAAACTGCGCTTCGAGCCCTTCGACCGTGCCCCATTGCCGTCGGTTCTTTGGCACCTCTCCATAGGCGTAAAGCTGCTCGTATTGAGCAAGGACCTCCTTGTAGTCGTCGGCCGAGTCGAGCGCGAGATGCCCGAGAACCATGAGCTGCTTGAGAGCCCGATGACGAAGGGCAACCAGTGCAGGATCACGCTTCAACTGCTGGCCGATTACATGATTATCATCCAGGACACTGGTAAAACAGGAGAAGGCCTCTTCTACGCGGCCACGCTCGTGATAGCAGGTGCCAGCTTGAACAATCGCCTGCGTTCCCGCCAGAGAATCTCGTCGCCAGTAGGTGTCGAAGATCTGCTCAAACTCCTCGGCCGCGACGTCCAACTGTTTCGCGTACGTTTCGCCTCCGTGTTTGTAGGTGTGCGCTAGAGTGCGAGCATTTTCCGCCAGGGCAAAGTCAGCCCGCATCAATCGCTCCTCTGCCAGCTGAAGGGGATCCGCGTTCGGCTGCCCTTTGTCGCCCGACGGCTCCGGCATCTCACTGACATCCGCCTGAGCCTCGCTGCGAATCCTCTTCAGCTGTTTGCTGGATGCCTTGAGATGCCCGCGTGCCTTGTTCCGCTTCTCCTCCGCCTCTGCCGAGTTGTCATCTCCGGCCGACTCCAGCAGTTCAATCGCCTTCGCACGATCTGACTTCGCTTTTCCAAACGAGGCCTCCTCGCCGCTGGTGACACTTGCTCCAGCAAACGACATCACCATCGCTACGAACATGGCTCCACCGAACAGCAATCGATGATGACGAGTGAAGTTCGCCGCCTGCGATACTCGATACCCCATTACCCGCATGTCGCTATACTCCCTGGTGCCCTTCGAGATGCCGATGCGGCGGATGGCCAGCGAAGCCAACACAAAGGCACCTCCTTCACAAGACGAGATGTGAAGCAGCTGCCCACCGGCCGAGAACGTCTTAGAAACCCTAATCATCGGGCGACTGCCAAGGCGATGTCAAGGCGAAAGCAAGAATCGATCTTTGGCAACCGCGGCCATCGGGTCTACTCCGCAATTCCACATGCCTGCGGGGGGACCTTCCTACCGGCAATCGCTTCGTACATGGTCACGGCCAGCTGCTGAAACTCACCTTCGCGACGGGCGACGTAAAGCAGCATTGCCCTGGCGTCCGCTCGCAGTTCCCCTACCAATCGCATGTCGTCGGGCTGCTGAGATTTCTTCAATAGCCCGATCGCGCTGATCGCGTACCTGGCGCGATAAAACTGCGCCGTGACTCCCGTCGGGCTGCTCCATTTCTCCTTATCGGTCGGCATTTCCCCATAGGCATAGAGACGATCAAATAGAGACCTGCGCTTGGCAAACGCCCCCGATTTCTCCAGCTGCTCAATCCCAAGAATCGTCGTCTCCTTGAGGGCGACATGCATCAGATCGGTAAGCTCAGGGATCTTCACGAGTTCCTCGTAACCCAAAATGCTGTCGAAGCAGGAGAGAGCAAGCTCGACCTCCTCAAGCTGACGGTAGCAAACTCCGGCCTGCACGATCGCCTCAAGCCCGATGATGAGATCATCATGAGCATCAAAGAACTCCTCGAACATTTCGGCCGCTTTCCATAACTGCTTTCTGTACCTGTCGCTTCCTTTTTTGTAGGTATCCGCGAGCCTCTTGGCATTTCTCGCCAGATCGAATTCCGCCTGCGTCATGTCGGACACTAGCTCCGCGACTGCCTCGGCCCTCGTGGCATCGTCGCCAGCCTGTGGATCGCTAAGCCCGTCGATCTCGCGTTTCAGGTCGCCACGAAGCTTCTCCAGAAAATGATTCGATGCCTCTAGGTGTCGGCGGGCAAGGCGGCGCATCGCTGGAACGTCACGATCACTTGCTCTCACCGCCTTGAGCTGTTTCTCCGCCGCCGCGTAATGGGCGTCCGACGTCGAGAAAGCGACCTCCTGAGCGGGGCAGGCTCGTTCGCCACAGACAAGGAGTAAAGAGGCCAATGCCAGAATGGAGGCTCGCTGCGCGAAGCCCATCCAACTTTTCCGTGTTGCCTCACAACGAACTCCATTCATGGCGTGCATCCTCGATCACGACACATCAAAGAAAATCAGGAAAACCATAGGGCAGGGCTCGCACACCCTGCCCCCAATTGTGACCCTAACGGTTCGGCGAAAGACCGAGCTCTTATTCCCGAGCAGACGAGATCGCCACGGAAGAGGAGGCAAGGGCACCCACGCGAACCATGCTTCGCGGTCGCAGAAAACCGCTCACACGTGGTCGAACACGCCTATTTCCAGGCCCAAAATCCGTATAGCTCCACCTGCCTATTTCTGCGAGAATTCGCCCACACTCACCGACCAAAGCGTCCCGCAATCGACGCGAACTGACCCCCGTCCTCCATCGAACTGACAAGGATGTCTGCGATGAGCGTTTCTGTCATCGTCCCGATCTACAACGAGCTGGAAAACGTCCCACTCTGCCACGAGCAGCTCACGGCGGTTCTCTCCGAACTCGACCGCAGCTACGAAATCATCTTCGTCGACGATGGCTCGACGGACGGGTCGACCGAACGTCTGATCGAACTGGCTGCCGAAGACTCCAACGTACGGGTTGTGCAGTTCCGCCGCAACTTTGGGCAGACCGCCGCCATGCGTGCCGGCATCGACATGGCCGAAGGGGACGTTGTGGTCACAATCGACGGTGACCTACAGAACGAACCGGCCGACATCCCGATGATGCTCGACAAACTGGACGAAGGCTATGACCTCGTCCACGGCTGGCGCAAGAATCGCCAAGACGCGATGATCAATCGCAAGCTGCCGTCGAAAATTGCCAACTGGCTGATCGCCCGCGTGACCGGCTTTCCGGTCAAAGACTTAGGCTGCACGCTGAAGGTTATGCGACGCGAGATCGCCGAAGACATTTCGATGTACGGCGAGATGCACCGCTTCATGCCTATCCTCGCCTACTGGCAAGGCGCCCGCTGTGCGGAAGTTGTCTGCCGGCATCATGCCCGCCGCTTTGGCACCACCAAGTACGGCATCATGCGAACGTTCCGCGTGATCCTCGACTTGATCACGGTCAAATACATGATTCGCTATGCGGTCAGCCCGATGAAACTGTTCGGCGGCCTTGGCCTGTTGGCCTGTGGCGGCGGGGCAATGGCCGGAGCGGCAACCGTGCTGATGAAACTCCTCGGCGGCGTCGACATGACCGGCAACCCGCTGTTGCTACTCACAGTGCTCGCGGCAACGGTCGGCGTGCAGTTCTTTGTGCTTGGACTGCTCGGCGAGGTGAGCGCTCGCATCTATCACGAATGCCAAGGCAAACCACCGTATCGCGTTCGCAAGCTACACGGCTTCCGCGGTGAAGAAGACGGCCCTCGCCCGCACAGGCAGGCGGCGTAAGGGCAGGCTAGTCGGTCAGCTGAGCGCCGCTGATCAGCTCAATGAACTCTTGGTTCGTCTTGAACTTACCCAGCTTCTGCGTGAGCTGCTCCATGGCATCGACGTGATGCATGCTGGTGAGCGTACGCCGGAGCATGGTAATCGCGTGTAACGTGTCGGCGTCGATCAACTTCTCTTCACGACGCGTACCGCTTTGCGAGATATCGATGGCCGGCCAAACGCGACGGTCGGCCAACTTGCGATCGAGCACAAGCTCCATGTTACCGGTACCTTTGAACTCTTGGAAAATGAGTTCGTCCATGCGGCTTCCGGTATCGACTAGAGCAGTGGCCACCACAGTCAGCGAACCACCTTCCTCGAAGGCACGCGCGGTGGCAAACAACTTCTTCGGAATGTCGAGCGCTTTAATGTCGACACCACCGCTCATCGTGCGGCCCGTGTTGCCGACCCATTTATTGAAAGCCCGCGCCATACGCGTGATGGAGTCCATCAGCAGGAAGACGTCTTTACCTTCCTCCGCCAAACGCTTGCAGCGTTCCACGACCAACTGCGACAGACGGACGTGGCTCTCCACGTCGCGGTCGAGGCTGCTCGCCACGACCTCGCCCTTGACCGCCCGCTTCATGTCGGTGACTTCTTCGGGGCGTTCGTCGATCAGCAGAACAACGAGCGTCAGGTCGGGGTGATTTTCGGTGATCGCCTGCGACACGTGCTGCAGCATGACCGTCTTACCGCTACGGGGCGGGGCGACGATCAAAGCTCGCTGGCCCTTGCCGAGCGGCGTCAGCATGTCCATGACGCGAGTCGTCAACGGCTGCTGTCCGGTTTCCAGCCGAAGCCACTCTTCCGGGTTGATCGGAGTCAACTCGTCGAACGACTTGACGTTGGCGTAATCTTCCGGCTTCATTCCGTCGACCGACTCGATTTCCTTGAGCCGTGGCCCCTGCTGACGGCGGCCTTGCTGGACCTGCCCTTGCAGATAGACACCTTCTCGCAGACGGAACTTGTCGATCATCGTCCCAGGGACAAAAGGATCGCTACGTTCGCGTTGATAGTTCGTTTTCGGATCGCGAAGAAAACCGTAACCGTTGGGGTGCATTTCCAACACACCACCGCCCGGTTCAATCGCGCCCGGCTCGGCGTTGTTGTCATTCTGCGATTCGCGGGGCTCGTTAGACGATTTGCGCTGCCCTTGATTGCCACCCCGGCGCCGTCGACCGCCACCTCCGCCGCCGCCACCTCGCGAACGTTCGTTCTTGTTGTAGCGCCCTTTTTTCTTCTTCGCCATATTTCACCTTGTCTGGAGTACACGCGCAATTACGGCGCCAAGGCGATACGCCTAGACCGATTGGGCAGTCCCCAAAAACAATCAACCCGAATGATCAAACCCGGTTCATGACACGCCCCCACAATGGAGCCGCCTAAACCGTCTTTAGAGGGTCGAAAACCGCTAATGCGGATGTCCTAGAGCTATCCAGTAGATTCCTGCGGGCACGCTGCCCAAAATGCCTTATTCTTTGGCATCGCGACCTGGGCCCTGGAGTTCCCATTCGCGTATACGCACTAAAGTCGCGCATGCACACCGTGTGAGTGCGACAAATGTTATGTCAGCCAATCGCGCTGTGGTCCAGTACGCTTGACCGATGAACGTCTGCTCGGCGCCAATTTGCAACTCTTAGGCCAGAGCGGAACGCTTTGCGTTATCCCCGTCGGACACCGAAATCCTTGTCCAACGTTACCGTGTGTGGGGCGGCCCATAGACAATCCAAAAATTGTGGGCCAAAGCGACTGCCTTAATCGGCAGACCCTTAAGATACGGTCATCTTAGTCATCTCATCGGCCATGTCAAGCGACGAGATTCGTCCCCCTGCGAGAATTTGGGAAGAATTTTCCCGTTGTGCGACCGGGCGTGCCGATTATTCGGGCTCTCAGACCCGTTTTTCGCCCCGCCCGACCACCGCTGAGGCCACCCTGAGCTCCCGCACTGGACCGATGACGGTGTCTCGCGGCCCCCCGGGCGGAATCGGACACCAGAGGCTTCCCGCAATGTCCGTCGAGCCGCCCGATTTGCCTCCCCAAGCACCCTCGAAGTCGTCGTTCGGCGGACCGCGAGAATAGGCTCGGCGACAAACACGATCATGCTCGTCGCCAGGTGCTCGCCTGCTGGCAGAGACCGCCAAGAATGACCGTGGCGAGACAATCGGGGCTGCCTATCCTGCCTCGTCTGGCAGGGCGAGGCAATGCATTGATAGCGGCACGCCGCGAACACCGGAAGAATCCACACAATTGTCACACTTTTCCAGGTGCAGGCACCAGAAGTCGCCGATATATGAATTGAGAAATGTTAGCGCCCGATCCCCAGAACCATCGCTTCATAGGTCGAATTGAACATGCGCTCCCGACTGTCGCTCTTCGTTGCCGCTACCGTGTGCCTGCTTGCAGTTCCCGCTGCGGCCGACGAAATCCCTTGGATGCACGATGTCGACGCGGCAATCCGCGTCGCCCAACAGACCAACCGTCTGGTCCTGGTGCACTTCTACACCGATAGCTGCCCGCCGTGTAAGCGACTCGAGAACAATGTCTACAGCCAGCCGGGAGTTGGTCGAGAGATTGCCGCTAACTTTGTTCCCGTAAAAATCAACGCCCAAGAACAGCCCGCAGTCGCCCGCAAGATGGGCGTCGATCGCTGGCCGACCGATGTGATTCTCGACTCGCGTGGTGAGTTCAAAGGTAAGCAACGTTGTCCGCAGGATCGCGGAAAGTACCTCGGTGGCCTGGCCATGGCGGCACGCTACCTCGGTCCCACGACAGTGGCTCCACAAGTTCAAGTTGCCGCGAACACGGCTCGTCCTGCCGCTAGCCCCTTTGCCGCACCGCCGATTAGTCGCAACGCGACAAGCGCAGTGACTCCACCAGCCGCCACCGCACCGACTTCGCCTGCACAACCGCCAGCCTACACTGCGCCGGCCGCCACCGCACCGCGGACCGCCGCTGCTCCTACAAGTGGATACAAGCCGCCGAGCGCTCAAGCACAACCACAACCTCGTGCCAATTATCAGCCGCAGCCTGGCTACCAACCACCTGCTGTCGGCGGGCCGACCGCTCCTCGGGTAGCGACCGCCCCGACGTACACATCGCCAGGCGTCAATCCGCAAGCCGGCGTCGTTAGGCCAACAAGCGAGATTCCGGCCCTGCCGCCACGAGCTGCACAGGCCGTTACCAGTCCGGCACCGCCTGTCGCACCGGTCTCGCAGCCCGCTCCGCGTGGCTATCAACCTCCGGTCAGTTATCAGCCGCCGGCAGTGACTCCTCCAGCAGGACATCAAGTTCCCGCTCCGTCGCCTGGCTACCAGGCGCCACCGACCAACGCTTACACGCCGTCAGCGCCGTATCAGCCACAACCGCAGCCTCGTGCTGCCGTACCGCCACGAGCGCCGGCGCCATCGGCCGACGCTTCGTCGTCTGCTTGGAACCCACCACCGCGACAGGCGGGCCTGCCAGTCGCTCCGCCGCAACCGCGACCCCAGTTCGCGTTGGACGGAACCTGTCCGGTAGAACTGGCCGAGCGACGACACTGGGTGACCGGCGATGTCCGCTACGGAGCGGTCCACCTCGGTCAGACCTACCTCTTCGCTGGCCCCGAACAGCAACGCAAGTTCATGGCCAACCCTTACTACTATGCCCCGGCGATCTCCGGTCTCGATCCGATTCTGGCCTTCGATCACGGCCAGAAGGTACCTGGCAAGCGTGAACACGGCGTGACGTACGGCGATGGCCCAGCACGTCGAGTCTATCTGTTCGCGAACGAAGCGAACCTCGCCAAGTTTCAGCGTGACACGCTTCGATATACGCACGCGGTGCGTCAGGCGGAAGCGGCTCAACCGATCCGGCGCTAGCGGCGGCGAGCGAAACTCGCGACAGCGAACAAGCGGTACGCTGCTTCAGTTCGTGAGCATCGGCCGACGAACCTTCTACCAGCCATACCACGACTCGTCGTTGCGTTCGTAGCGAGTACCATCGAACGGGCCAAAGAAGTCGGCCACTAGCGGATGCGTCACTTCGTGTGGATCGTCATCCACCTCCAGGCTTGTCTCGGCAGCATAGGTCGCTTGACTGCTGCCGTCGACCAGCACGTGGTACCAGGCCTGATTCTTCTCAGGCTGCGTGCGATTGCGACGATACCAGGCATCCGGAGCACGGCAACGGACGTCCACCGCGACGATCACTCCGCGATAGCCGTACCGCACATGGCGGACGAGCTGGCCTGGATCAAATCGAGGTGGCTTAGAGGCTTCGCGGATCATTCTCTCGATCGTAACGGACAGCCACGCGCCAGGGTAGCTGTTTTTCTAAATATCGAAAGAACGCGCGTTTATCGCATGAAGAAATGCGAATCAGGACAGGGCTAGGCACGAGTCGCTCAGTGTCCTCAGTCTCCCTTGAGGGACTTTTGTAGATAGACAACCTGGGCCCGGACGTTCTCCAGGCTCGGGTTGAGTCGCAGCGCTCGGCGGAAACATTCGAGCGCCGACTGTCGATCTTTGAGCCGCAAGTGGCACTGGCCCATGCCGGCAGCGGCTCCAAAGTGATACGGATTGATCTCAAGCGCCTGACGACAATCTCGGATCGCGTCCGCAAAACGTTCAACGTGGTAGTACGCAATGGCCCGCTGATTCCAAACTTCGGCAAACCAAGGAGCCTGTTCAATCAACTCTGTGGCTCGCACAACGGCTTCGGAGTAACGCTTCATCTCGACGAAGTCGGCAACCTTCTGCAATTGATCTCGCTGGTAGTCATTTCCCGCTCGGCGCCAAACGGCGCGAATACTGTTTTCCGCCAGGGCCCGCACACCACGATCTTTGTCGACGAGAGCTCGACCGAGCACATGATTCGACTCGTAATCCCCCACGAGCCCTAGGGCCATAATCGCGGCACGACGCGTTTCGCGATCGGTGCTGCGCACGAGCCGCTCAATCGTGGCATTGCTATATCGCTCCGTGACCTTCTGAACAAAATCTGGCGTATCCTGCTCCACGATGTATCGCGTATAGAGATCCGTGATCAGAGGGCTGCGTTGGCCTCCGCTCTGTTGGTTATCGTCGTGCTGCTCGTCGTCGTACATCGTCGTCTCCGTCAACTCTTGTTCGTGCCATGTCGGCCGCGGTCGTGCGCCGGGGCAATACCGCCAGAAAAGCGCCATGCCGGCCAGATTCCTAGTCTAATTGGGCCGCCGATTTTCGCTCGCCGGAGATACCGCCAAACGAACCTGAGCTTGGCGAAAACCACGATTCCAAGGACAATGGAGCGAAAACCGCAAAATCCCCTGGTTCTGTTGATGTTAAAGACTCGAAACACCACGCCACGCAGCCCCAAAAATGGCCCATTTATGTGGGCTCATACGGCCCTCCTGCTGGCCGTTTTGATCACAAGTATGGGCGGCCTGTTCTTGAGTCCTGAACGAGTGGCGGCCGAGGATTGGATCACCGGTGATTCCCTCGAGACACGACTCTCCCGATCCCTCAGCCTCACCTGGCATGGGCGGCAGCTTCGCGACGGCCTCGACTCTCTGGCGGACAGTCAGCAGATAGCGATCTTTCTGGATCGCCGCGTCGATCCGAATCAAGAAATTGAACTCACCGTCCGTGACGAGCCGCTGCAAGCGGCATTGGTAAAAACGGCGACGGCGGCCGGTGCCAGCGTATCCCGACTCGGCGACGTCATTTACATCGGACCACCCGATACGGCCAACAAGCTGCGCACGCTGGCCCATCTTCGTCGCGAGAGAATCAAGAAGCTGCCCGAAGCGCGGCGCCGCAAATTCCTCCAGCGGCATTCGCTCAAGTGGCCGCGGCTAGGCACTCCGCAGGACGCACTCGCAAAGATCGAGGCAACCTACGGCATCGAAGCGGTCAGCGACACGCGGCTCCCGCACGATCTGTGGCCTAAGGTCTCACTACCGCCGCTCGACCTGGCCGATCAACTCACGCTCGTCACCGCCACGTTCGGCCAAACGTTTGAAGTCAGCGCCTCTGGCGAGCGTTGGCGACTGGCAGAAATCCCGGCTGAAGTGACGATCGACAAAACCTACACGGTACCGCGCGGCGTGAAGGACCTGCCGAAAGAAGTGAAGGACGTTATTGGCGACGCCCACGCCGAGATCACAAATGGCCGCCTTCATATCCGCGGCACGATCGAGAATCACGAGCGGATCATGGCAGCTGTCCGTTCCTTGAACCAAGACAAGTCGAATCAAACGGCGAAGAAGAAAGTCCTCGCCGGCGCCAATGCGTCTGAATCCATCGATGACAAACGAGTCACCCTGCGTGTTTCAGAAGCTCGACTGAGCGCGTTATTTAACCACGTCGAAGATCAGCTCGGACTAACCGTCTCCGTCGATCCGGCGGTCGCGGAGCGTAACATCTCCCTCGACACACGCGTCTCCGTCGACGTCAGCGAGGCGACGGTGGACGAATTCTTTGCGGCTCTGCTCAAAGAAACCGGTCTCACGTTCCAGCGAGAGGGCAGGGCGGTGAATATCGCGCCGGCAGAGTAGGCAACGCGCCGCTTCCGAACACGACTCTTGGCCTACGGACGATACGCCCTACGCCAGTAGTTTCTCAAGCGAATCACGAACTTCGCTCTCAATGCGCCCCTTGAACATCATGGCCGCGAAGGGAAGATCGCCATCGATCTGCACGGCGTCGTCTTCGACTGTGAGCAGGCCTTTGAATTTCATGCCGAAGGTCGTCATCGCAACCTGCAAGGCATTGTCAGTCCAAGTCTCTTCCAAGTCCTTAAACTGTCCGTCGTGCTTGGTCTTGAGCTTCTCGGAAAGCCCCTTGATTCGCTCGACGGCTTCAGCCGCACCGAGCTGGTGGGGAACGGACATTTTTAGCGACGGCATGGTGACTCCTCGTTTGGCCTGCTTATGGATTGCCCTACCCAAGACGCCGCTGCTGCAAGACTCCCAATGCGGCGAGCGCAACTGGCCTCTCGCGCAGATGGCCTCTCACGCAGATGGCTAGTCGTGGTCGGGCTAAAGACAGCCTCACGTGCTGTCCAAGTACTACCACGATATTCGCCCAGCGTGGGCGTGACTAGCCGGCAGCGCGACATGGTCGCCAACAACACCGCGACCTAATCGCCGTTGCCGAAATAGCGACGATCCTCGGAATGCCAGATCGGCAATCCCTGGCGAACGCGCTCCGCCATGATATCGACCTTTTCGCGGCTGCCAGGCATCGCCTCGGTATCGTCGAAGGCGTCTTCCTCGACGGCCGCCGGCTCAAACGTCCAATTCCCCTCTCGAATCGCATTGACAACGGATTCATTGGCAACCGATTCGTTGGCGACCTCCTGCTCCCACTCTCGTTCGAGCTCGCTCGTATCGCCGTCGCTCAAACGTTTATCTTCACTCGCTCGTGGTTCAGCAGCCAAACGTGCCGCGCTGCTGAGTCCCTGCTGTTCCCGATTTTGATCAGACAATCCCTGCTGACGTTCTTGATGCATACGATCGACCTCCGAACGCGCGTCGCGATGATGAAAAACGGACTCCCAGCCCCACTTTCATAACGATCTGCAGTTATGCCCCACCAGCGAGTATCTAATGTTCTGAGTAGGGAAGTCAACAATTTTTTTATTTTTGTGGGCAGGGCAGCTCCTCAACGTCGGGCGAGGGCCGTCCTGAAGCGGACAATATATCGACGAGAAGGCCCACCAGCTCTCCATCGATGCTGCTCGACCGATCCCCTGGGCAGACGGCGCCGCGAACCGCCACATAGTCGGCACCACAGGCAGCAGCCACCTGAGCCGACTCGATATCAAGAGAGCCTCCTACGACCGCCAAAGGAGCCGCCGAACGACTCTCTACCAGGCTCCGCGTCAATTGTTCTACGGACCAATGCCGAAGCAGAGTACCCCCGGACTTATCGTAGGTATCCACTAGCACCGCCGCACAATCGAGCGTGGCGGCGACTTCGAGCACCTCGGCCGACGGTGGTGACTCTGCCAGCTGATGATCGGCATAGATCACCGCCACCGGCTTCACGTCCTCGGGCAATGCCTTGAGCATCCCTACGAGTCGAGTTCTCCAGTCGGCAACATTTGCGCAGCCAGCCAGGCCGACCTTCGCGAAACAGACCCCCGGGGGCAGGTTCGCCGCATCCGCCTCGCTCGCGTCCAACAACTCGCCGAGTGCCACGCTAACGGGCACACGACCGTTGACCGCGCTGACGACTCCACGAATCGCTTCAACATCGGCGGCGCCCAGCGATCCACGCCGGGGCTCCTTAACGTCGATTAAGGCGGCGCCGGCGGCCAGCGCAATGCTTGCCTCGGCCGCATCGCGAACGCTCACCAATAGCTGAGAGTATGCTGGTCTCGTAGTCATATCTCGTTCCAGCGAGTGCGAGCACGCACCCTGCAACTCGTTAAGCGGTTTCTTTCGCTGCTCGTTGGGCTTCGCGCAATTGCCGATTCAACCGGTTGACCAAGTCCAAACTCAAGGGCTCGCACCAGGCACCCTTGATGCGGACGTAACCTTCGTCCCACTCCCCTAGCGATTTTTTCACGGGCCGCTCATGCCAGTCGGTGGCCCGCTCTGCAAGTCGAATCACGAGGGCCGAAATCTTGCCGTCCCCTTCGCCAGCAGCTGGCAGTTTCGCATTGGTTGCCCCGAGAAAGAAACACTCGACCACCGGCAGTGGCAATCGAAATGGCGCCCCTCGCTTCAAATAGACCAAGAGTTCGTCTCGCTCCTGCGCCAGTCGCGGCTGCGTCAACTGCCGTAACAACATCCCGATCAACGCCAATCCGACGGCGACAATCGCAACCCACGCGATCAACAGCGGCGACGTTGAATCGCATGTCAGCGCCATGCCGCCCCCGACAAGCACCAATAGCGCCGGCAAAATCATCGCCAACGTGAGTACGCGGCGATTGGGTCGCAGCCAGGCCTGTGGTGAATCGCTTTGGGACATATCCGCCGAATGAGTACCGGTGAGCCGAAAAGGATGCAACGAGCCGATCGAACACCGCTGGCGCCAGTGGGCGGCCGATTCCGCGAACCGCACCTGCCTCGCGGTGAAGCGGCTCAATCTAGCAGATGGCGCCAAGGCGGGGCAGCGGGCCAGCCAGAGCCACAAAGGGCTCCAACTGGTTCGGTCGTAGCGATCCTGCGGCTTCGTCGCACCGCGAAGCACCTCTGGCCAACACGATCGACCACCCTACCAGTCGGCGGCGGGGCGTGGACGAACGTATGTTTGCCTAACAATCTGCCGTCACCGATACGTCATCGGCGGCACCGCAGGGATAAACACGGGCTGCGAAACCGCCCAAACTCAGGGCTTTCGCACTGCACCCCCTTGACGAAACATGCGCTCGCAACGGATCGTGTAAAGGCGTCGCGAGCGGTGTGCCCCTGCAATTTGCGGTAAGTATGCACACCGATTTGCCAAGTGTGAGCGAATTCGCCACACCGGCAGCAGGAACTCGTGAATCGCGATGCAAGACCTCACACTCCGTCCCACCGACCAGCTTCTCCCCAGCGATCCGAACCTCTCGATGTCCCACGATCACAGCTCTTCCTCGAGCACGCCGCTCGTTATCGCCATTGCCCTTGTTGTTCTGCTGTTCGCCATCGCTTGCGCGATGGGCTGGCCTCAGGCCGGTACGCAAGCGGTCATGGACGCCAAGGCACACGCTGCCCACCATCACGGGCATGCCCCGGAGATCATTCCGCCGGCCATGTGGACAGTCGCACCGTTTTGCATCCTGCTCGGCTGTATCGCGGTACTACCGCTTCTTCGCCAGACGGAACATTGGTGGGAAAGTAACAAGAGCCGATTTCTCGTCGCCGCCTCACTTGGTGTGCTGACGCTGCTCTACTTCCTTTTCTTCCACAAGAACGCCATCGAATCGCATTGGCCGGCCCATGGGCTGATTAAGCCGGTCGACGGCGCGGCGATGCAGTGGGGACTCACCTGGGGCGTGTTCGCAAACGCGATCCTCAACGAATACATCCCCTTCATCGTGTTGCTCTTCAGCCTGTACACAATCGCTGGCGGAATCCGCATCGAAGGCAACCTGGCGGCTCACCCCGGCACCAACACCGCGTTTATCGCCGTCGGTGGCCTGCTGGCCAGCTTCGTCGGCACCACCGGTGCGGCAATGCTGTTGATCCGACCGCTACTGGAAACCAACAAAGAACGAAAGCACGTCGTTCACACGGTCGTCTTCTTTATTTTTGTCGTCTGCAACTGTGGTGGCTGTCTGCTGCCGATTGGCGATCCGCCACTGTTCCTCGGTTACCTACGTGGCGTCGACTTCATGTGGACGCTCAATCTGTGGCCCGCTTGGCTATTCCTCAACGGCCTGCTGTTGGCGGTCTATTTCGTGTGGGATCACTTCTTCTGCTACCCGCACGAAACGAAGAAGGACATCAAGCGAGACGAAACCCGCACGAAGCTGCTTAGCATTACCGGTTGGGGCCTCAACGTCCCGCTGTTGATCGGCGTCGTGTTCTGTGTGGCCTTGCTCGATCCTAGCAAGCCAGTCCCAGGCACCGACGGTTGGCATGCCCCCATGTACCTGCGAGAGGTCTGCCAAATCGGACTGGTCGGCCTGTCTTTGCTGCTTGGCTCGTCGCTGATCCGACACAAGAACAGCTTCAACTTCCATGCAATCATCGAAGTCGCGGCCCTATTCTTCGGAATCTTCATCTGCATGCAGCCTGCTCTGCAGATCCTAAATGTGGAAGGCAAGAACATGGGCGTGGAAACCCCGATGCAGTTCTTCTGGTACACCGGTGGTCTTTCCAGTGTGCTCGATAATGCCCCGACCTATGTCGTGTTCTTCGAGACCGCCAAGACGCTCAACCCCGGTGGCGTAGCCGTTCCTGGCACCGTGATCGCTGCCCACTTCCTGGTCGCCATCAGCCTTGGTGCCGTATTCATGGGAGCCATGACCTACATCGGCAACGGCCCGAACTTCATGGTCAAGGCGATCGCCGAAGCCTCGGGTATTCGTATGCCGAGTTTCTTTGGCTACATGAAATACAGCATCGCCGTGCTATTGCCGCTCTTGGTGATCACGACGCTGTTATTCGTGACGACGCCTGAAGGAGTCGAAGGAGGTGCGGCAACGCCTGCTCCTGCGGCTCACGACTCGCACGACGGCCATCACGGCGAACCGGCCCCAGCCCACTAGGCTGGCCAACTTGGCTGGTCCGCGCTAGAAAATTCTGCGCGGCTCAGCTACCATTGGCCCCGTGGACTACGAGAATATCACAACCGACCAGGGCCTCAGCGACCTCTGCGCCCGCCTGGCCGACGCGAAAATCATCGCGTTCGATACCGAATTCGTCTCCGAAGACACCTATCGGCCTGAATTGTGCTTGTTGCAGGTGGCCGCGGATGGCGACTTCTACATGGTCGATTGCATGGAAGTCCGCAACGCGGACCCCTTCTGGGAACGGATCACCCAGGGCGAACATCGCACCGTCGTCCACGCCGGTCGACAGGAAGTGCTCTTCTGCCTCGACGCGGTCGACGCTCCTCCGGTCAATTTGTTCGATCTTCAGGTGGCCGGCGGACTGGTCGGACTCGAGTACCCCGCCGGCTACGGATCGCTTGTGAACCGGCTACTCGGCCAGACACTCAAGAAGGGCGAAACCCGTACCGACTGGCGGCGGCGTCCACTTTCGGAACGGCAGCTCAAGTACGCGCTGAGCGACATCGTTCACCTAGAACCGATGTACCGCAAGCTCACCGAGCGACTCGAAGAGCTCAATCGTAGCGAGTGGCTGGAAGACGAAATGATTGCCTGGTTTCATCAGATCGAAGAATCGTATCGCCGCGAACGCTGGCAGCGTGTATCCGGCATGTCGGGCCTAAGTGCTCGCAGTCGGGCCGTTGTGCGCGAGCTGTGGCGTTGGCGTGAAGGAGAAGCGGCCCGACGCAATTCCCCCCCGAAGCGTGTATTGCGAGACGACCTGATCGTCGAGATCGCCAAGCGTCGCTCGCCTGACGAAAAGCAAATTCGTGCCGTGCGGGGAATGGATCGGGGCGACCTACGCGCGGCGTTGCCACAACTCGCCGAGTGCGTGCAAAAGGCGCTCGATCTGGATGACTCGGAATTACCACGTGGCAAACATCGCCACGAACTGCCGCCGCAGCTCAACGTGCTCGGCCAGTTTCTCTCTTCGGCGCTCGGCAGCATCTGTCGCCGCGCCCACCTGGCTACCGGCATCGTCGGCAACCCCAGCGATGTCCGCGAGTTAATCGCCTACCGCCTTGGCTACTTCCACGACGATGACGATCCGCCAGAACTCTCCCAAGGCTGGCGAGCCGAAGTGGTCGGTCACACGATCGACGATCTACTAGCCGGGCGACTGTCGATCCGCATTGAGGATCCCAAGTCGGCCCAGCCTCTCTCTTTCGATCCGGTACCGGACAGCGACAAGTAGGGATCGCGGGTGCCATCCGTTGGGAGGGCGAGGCTCGCATGCGAGCGGTGGCTGTTCCGCGAACGGGCGAACTACTCTAGTTCACTCGGAACTTCTTTTTTTAGACAGGATAACAGGATGAATATGACCCATCCCGTTCTATCCTATTCATACTGTCTAGAAACGAATCACCATTCGAGGTGATCTCGCTTGCGTCACAGGAGTGCCGCGCGACTATGAGCCGCCCCTACGGCACGCGAACACCTTGAATCGTTCCTCGTGGTGCAGCCGGAGGAACGTAGCCCGGCGGTTGATATGCCCCCGGGGCAGGTGCCCCTGGCGGCAGAGCCGCGGGCGGTTGCGGCGGCGCCTTTGCTGGCGGTGGTGTCTTCGCGGCCGGCGGCTGGGGCGCGGGTGCTCCCGGCTTCTTCGGTAGCTGGGCCTGGCGGACCGGCTCTTTTTGTTCCTGTTGCCGCGCGATCGACTCGTGCGACTGGAACTGAAACGCTTCGGCCACCCAAACTTTTTGCTCGCGGGCCTCGTGTTCTTTTCGCTTCGACTTCGACCAGCGAGCCAGCCCCACGTCATCGCCGGCGAATTTAATTTCGTCCCGAATTGTGCCACGCTCAAACGGTCCAATGCCGAGCACCCACAGATCCTTGGCCGTACTGGCTACCTGGGCGTTGCCCGACTGCCAGAACGGAAGCCCCGTCTCGCGGTGATAGGCAAAGACGGCGATTTTGGCCGCACCTTGCTGTTCGGTCTTCTTCGCGATCGGAATCTCGGGAATCCGACTGGGAACGCCCGGCACCGTCGGTAGCAGGCTTAAGTCGGTCGATGGTAGACCATAGAGCAGGTCGTGACGTGACGTCCCGACCGCACCGGCACGGGCTTCGACAATGTACTCAGCGTCTTCTTTCTTATTGGCGATACGACAGCCGCTGGCGAGCATATGTTGTCGGAGCACACTGATCGTATAGTTCTCGTCAATCGTCTTTTCAAGATACTGGGCATCGAGATAGACCTTGTGCCCGGCGAGAGGACGCAAGTCGATCTGACTAACCGCGCGATCGATAGA
>CAYLRE010000033.1:0-25366 GCA_964385715.1 uncultured Planctomycetaceae bacterium | reverse complement strand
CGTCGCATTATGTGTCAACCAGTTGCCAACCGTACAAGCGCCCGGCACTACCGACGGCTCGCAGTGGCTACCTGAGCTGAAACCGTGGACCTTGTATGTGAGTATCGGTGGCTGGCTGGCCATATTCCTCTTTATGGCTGGCTGTGCCACTTTCTTTCTGCCTAGCCGGCGTCGACTTCTTTTGGTTGTGGATGACCTCGATCGCTGTGAGCCACAGCAGATGCTCGAAGTAATCGAGTCGATCAAGCTACTGCTAGAAGAAGAGCATCTGCACGAGCGCGTGCAAGTACTGATGCTAGTGGAAGAAAGTCTTTTAAGGGCTGCCATCGAGAATAAGTTCGCCGCAGGGCGGACCGTCTCGGCTTCCGGACAGAACGGCGAGTTCGTCCTCGATAATTCGGGATCTGACGCTGCGGTCGCGAATGGAGACTCACTTGACGCCGGTCGCCGAACTGAGATCGCCTTGCCTGTACTGGTTGACGAGCATCTCGACAAACTGTTTCTGGCGTATTATCGACTGGGCGAACTGGAGTCGGATCAACTTGGGTTGGTCGCCGACAAGGTCATCGAGGCTCAGTTGAAACGTCGGCTGGAACAGCTCAAGCTGGATCCTGACAGCACCAGCGACTCAATTCGGCAGGTCGAGGAGGCCTTAGTTGTGCGTTTACTGCAGGACGGTGGTACGACATCCAGAGACTCGCTGGCAGGTGATGTCCCTAAGGAAGTACAAGTGTCCGGAAACGTCGGCGACACCGGAGATGGAGATGAACAGACAAGCGATGGGCCGAGTGAAGAAGTGCAGCCATCGCCCTATCCTGCTGGGATCTACGGCGGGCCAAAGCAGGAATCAATTCAGGAGGTGGAAGAACAGGGCCGTGTCGAGCGTTACCAACGAGTCTCTACACGGACGCAAAAAGTCGATGAATTGCCGTTCTCTCTTGAAGAGCGACAGCAGCTTGTTGCCGCCATGGGGCGACTTCCCCGGACGGTCGATAAATCGGGGCACAGCTGGGGTCCCCGCGCAGTGCGAATATTCCTGTGTCGCTACCAGCTGATTCGCTTGCTTCTGGACCAAGCCGGCAACGACGTCGCCTGGACGCCGGCCGAGATCATCGATGCTATGATCCTCGCCTACCGCGAACGAACGATTGATGCATCGGTTAAAGAAGAGGAGTGGCAGCCAGTCGCTTCGCACGTACGGTCCGTTGTGCATGCGGTGGTGTAGCAGAGGCGCCGTTGCTGCGGCTGACCGTCAAAGAGAGTGAGTCGGGGCATCGCGTTGCGCTCGCCGTGATCATTCAAGGGTGGGTTCAAAATGACTTGATTTGGCGCGGTACTTCTGTATAGTGGCTTGCAGCTGTGGGAAGTAACACAGTGGCGAGCAACTGAGCACGACTGCTGCGTATAGCAGTCGTGCGCAAGGCGGTAGCTGGGACGAGCACTGGCAAAGCCAGTGGCACCCAGCGTGGCCCTTGAATCAGTTGCACGCTCGTTCTTTGACAATTTGGATAGGTGTGAGACCTGAGGCTACAGGCTTGAGGGGGGCGTGAAAGGTTCACGCGGCGGTTGTTCACGGGTGCCACTGCTGGCTTGTCCAGCAGTGCATTACAGCAACACGCTTTGGTCGTGTCCCTCGCTGACGCGTCGGGTTATATGATTTCAAGGACGGTGTTTTTAGGCAGGATGAAGGGGGCCGATGAGATGAGGCATCCTGCTTCATCCTGTTATCTTGTCAGGACAGCGGCACACGAAATGACCCACAATGGGACGGCCGCAGCATGGCAACGCGTTTCGGTCGTGTCCCTCGCACTGGTTCGTCCACTTGCGGCGCGCTCAGCGGCTCGGCGGGAGCCTCGCCCTCCCGATTCCCCAGTCGATCTTCATCACCATAGCGGGGTCGTCGGCAGGCCAGAACGTGAACGACACTAGCCATGCGGGTCAAAAAAAATCGCACGATCGTGAAAATGTTCCGCACATGTTCGGCGTCGAACATCGATTGAACAAGCGTTGAACATCCATCGAACAAACGGTGAACATCCATCGAACAAACGGTGAACTACGGCCGAACATTCGTGGGAAATGCGTCGCACAAACGTTAGAAATTGCCCAGTCTTTGCCGCTATGCATGGGGTTTGTCGATGCGGGGTATTCTTGGCCGGAAGCGTGGGTGTGAATTGCGGCCTTAATTGCTTGACACTCGGCAGTAGCCCACTTAGCTTGAGGGGGAACGCCTCGGCCGCGGCACTTTTGGCGAGTACGGCCGGGTGCGGCTCTTCTTAACGCGAGGCCCTACTTCAACTGAGGCCCTGATCATGCCGCTGAAGATTCACTTCGTCGAGGGTGCCCGAGCGGGCGAGACGCTCGAGCTTGGCGACGACCAAGACCAGATTGTCATCGGCCGCGACGGGGGGAAATGCGATGTGGTCTTTCCGCCCGAGGAGACGAAAGTCGGGCGGGAACATTGCGCCCTTCGCCGGGTGCTGGGCCGGTACCGGCTGGTCTTAAACGGACGAAACTTGGTGCTGGTCGGTGGCAAGCCGGCCGTCGACGACCAGGAGGTGCTAAATCACTCGCGGGTGCAGCTTGGCCCCGATGGCCCTGTGATTCAGCTGGAGTCTTCGCTGAACGCCAGCTACATGGTCACGGAAGCTCAGGAAGCCATTCCGACCAAGGCCAGCGTGATTGAAGAACTTCAGCAGTCGGCACGCCGGGGACGCAACATTGCCTTGCTGACGACGACGATCATCGTAGCGATCGTGGTAGCGGGCGTCTTGCTCTGGAGGTCGCTGGCGGAAAAGGACGTGGCACTGGCATCGCAGGCGGCCCGCTTTGAAGAGCGCATTAAAGAGCTCGACGACCTCACCGAGGATCAGCAGCAGGCGGTTCGCGACGTTGTGGCGAAATACGAACAGCCTGACGACGACGAGCGGCTTGGTGCGGTTCTCCGTAATGCGGAGAAAGCGGTCTTCATGGTCACGGTGCAGAACGAACAAGGCGGTGAAAGCGGCAAAGGCACGGCCTGGGTCTGCGATAAGGAGGGGGGCGTCTTGGCGACGAACGCCCACGTGGCGGTGATCTTCAACTCGCTCAAAGAGGGCGAGAGAATGATCGCTCGTAACGTGGAGGGAAAGGAGGTTCGCGTGAAGGGGGTGCGGATCCACCCAGGTTATCGGGCCTTCACGGATCTGTGGTCGGAGTATGCTCCCGGCTCGCGAACAGGGCCGGCTAGCTTCGAGCTAGTGAAGACGCCTGGTTCCGGCGGAGACGTGGCCCTGCTTTACCTCGAAGAGACGAGCGACCTGCCAGCGGCGTTACCGCTCGCTTCGCGGGAGCGGTTAGAGAAGGTCGATCGGCTTACGCCGGTGGGCTACGTTGGCTTTCCCATGGAAGGTATGAGCCTAGTGAATTCGCGGACGCCGACGCCGGTTTCGCACGCGGCCTACGTGATCGCGACGACGAACTTCTACGGCTCTGCCGCCGAGGGCTTCGAGGATCGGCAGCTCATCCACCACGCACTTCCGGTGGCCGGCGGCGCGAGTGGTAGCCCAATCCTGGGCAGCGACGGCGAAGTGGTGGCGGTGCTGAACGCCGGTACGGTCATCGGAATATCGAAGACCGGCACGCGGATTACGTCGGGGGCGAATATTAACTTTGCGCAGCGGGTCGATCTGGTCCGCGAACTGATGGATGACTCCGCCGCAAAAGCACAAGCCGAGCGCACTCAGCGGTGGAAGATGGCCATCGCAAAGCACTATAAGCCGGGGCGAGCCCTGCACCGCGAAACACGGGTGCAACGGGTCATCGACGAATGGAAACGGCTCCTTTCGGTGCATGGTGATTTTGAGGTCACCACAACTGAGGTCGCCGGGGAAACGGCTACGCCGAAGTCCACCGGCGACGGCTTCGAGCTTCTGCAAGCCTTTCAATCGGAGCCGCCGCACATTGGTCTCGCCGTTGGTTCGACCGAGGAAAGTAACCGCCCCATTGAGCTTTCCATTCGTAAGGCCGGCGCCGCAGTAACCGGATTGCCGGATCGATTTGGATCCGTCGCTTCGACCAACTGGGTTAAGTTCCAAGTGCTTCCCTTCAATAACACTGACGAATACACCGCCGTTGTGACGGCCCCTCTCGATGACATGCCGGTTTCACTCCAGGTCTTCGTGGCCAAGCGTCGCCGACGCACGCAAGAAGAGAGGATGGAGTACGGGCTGGCTGTGGCCCGCAAGCATTTCGAGAGCTTGCGGAAGTACCGCATTGCGACCGTTTCTATGGTCGAGGCGGAGCGATCCCTCTCGACGCAGCGAGATAAGCTTTTTAGTGATTCCGCCAATGTGGCCTTGGCTGGCAAGGGCGATTACTTCTTTGCCGCGAATAGCCACGGCGACGAGCCGATTTACCTCGAAGTCACCCAGGAGTCCGGTTCGCCGCTCTCCTCAGTCAATCAAGGTAATTCGGCGATTGCTTTCGCCGCGAGCCCCTTTAGCCGCTCGTCGAGCGTCGTCGTCACGGTGATTGGCAAGGTCAAAGACCAGAAGTACGATCTCCGGGTTTACAAGATTGCGGAGAAGGAGTAGTCGGAAGCCCTTCGCCTACTCGTCTTTCTCCTTCGTGTATTGCTCGTACCGCTCGACGATCTTCGCTTGTGTCGCGTCGCCATTGTGGATGTAGAACCGGTAGCGGAATTGCAGCGATTCGCCCGCCTTGAGCGTGTGCTTGCCTGCCTGTCGCGGTCCTTTCTCACCTGTAAAGAAATACGTGCCGAAGGGATTTGCCGTGACCAGCCCGTAGTCGCGAGCGTGCCAGGTGGTGGGGTGCCGTAGGTTACCGGGGTGGTCAAACATGGCGATGCCGACTGTCTTGCCGTCGATGGGGCCCCAGTAGTCGAGCCATTTCGCGGCCTGGCCCCAAAGTGCCGCGTCTTTTTGACCGGCGGAGTTCAGCGCGGAGCCGGTGCCTCGTCCACCCTGGGCGTTCTTCACTCGCAGTGCCGGATTCACTCGCATAGCCACGAAGCCGTCCTTTTCATCGCCGAAGACGACGTCACCATGCGTGGCTTTCACGAGTACGTCAAAGTCCAGGATTCTCGCCCCGTCCTTCTCGAAGAACCGGTAGGTCACCTCGTCCGTCGCTAGGATCTCCTTCTGCTGCGGAGAGAACCAGCGATTACGAACCTTGAGTACGCCAACATCGCCACTCTTCATCTCCAGGATGTCCTGGTGGACGATCTGGCCTTTGCCGCCTCCTTGGTGCCATAGGTCGTGACCGCTGATGTATTGATGCCCGTGCCAGAGGCCACGGTGATGTGGGTGATCCTTCTGCTCGCCGGCCACGCCGTCCTTCATAGGCCAGCTCCGCGTCACCGATTCCCCGCCTGGCGCCAGTACCGGAAAGAGATACGGCCGCGGCCAATCCTGATAGATGTATTCCGTGAAAAGTTCGCCGTCGATTTCGACTCGCACCTTCTTGTCGACCTTCTTGACGGTAACTTCGGCCTGCAGAGAACCAGCCCACGCAGTCATCACCGTCGCTACCAAAAGGGCCGCCATCACCGGGGTCTGTCTCCGCCGCGAGGTCGTTTCTTCCGTCATTGCTTGTCGCATCTTCGCTGCTCCGTTTCTTTTTCTTTGGAGGAGGTCGTTCTTCAAAGGTGGTCGCTAGAGTCGGCTGCCGAAGTCGGGTCCGCTACTAACGCCGGGTTGCCATTCTTTCGGGTTCGCCATTATAGCGACTGCCGGCGGGCTTGGTGATGGAGGAGGCCAATGGTGCAAAACCGCCGGCGATTCGCCTGTCTCGAGGCCGTTTCCGCAGGAATTGCGACGAATGTCCACCGTTTGTTCCACGAATGTTCGGGATCTGTTCCACGGATGTTCATTGATTGTTCAACGCGTGTTCAATGCTTGTTCGCCGTTCCCGTTCCGTTCGATCGCCTGTTGATTACTCCAGGACACAGTTGATTACTCCAGGACACAGTTGCTCGGTGTCCGGTGGAAGGGCGAAATGCACGTGCGAACCGCTAAAAAAATCAGGAGGGCGAGGCTCGCGGGCGAGCCGTGGTGGCGTCACAAGTGGACGTACCACGTAGCACTGCTGGGCGGCGATGTGACAACGGGGCCAGCAGTGGCACCCCTTTCGGCACCGTATCGGTAGCGCCAACCTCAAGTCTCGCGACTCGGGCCTGCCACCTATTTCCAAG
Organism: uncultured Planctomycetaceae bacterium; assembly: GCA_964385715.1. Classification (GTDB taxonomy): domain Bacteria; phylum Planctomycetota; class Planctomycetia; order Pirellulales; family UBA7805; genus MB-PLM-2. Next base: position 19,173 of record CAYLRE010000033.1, on the reverse strand, counting down.
TTGTCAAATAACGAGCGGGCAAAAAGTACGACTGCCGCCGTGGGGGCCACTGGCTCTGCCAGTGTTCTTGCACCTTGACTACCGCCCAGCGCACGGCTGCTATCCGTAGCAGCCGTGCTCAGTTGCTCACTCGGCCGCCATTGCTGGAGACCTGCGGTCGCCCATCTTGGGCGGGTCAGGAGCCCGCAACGAGTTGGTCGTGCTCTGTTGCTCGCCACTGCGTTACTTCCCGCAGCTGTGGTGCAGTATACAGATGTGCGTTATCATGTCAAGTGATTTTGAGCCCACCCAAAGAACAGCGGATAAAAGATGGCGGCTGGCCGCACACTGCCGCAGGCCCGCGAGGAGAGCAACTTAAGGGAATTAAAGGGGGCAGGAGTTATTGTCCCGTCAAATAATGACTCCCGTCCCCTTTGACTTTTAACTCTTCGTTCATTCAGGAATGAACCACGATTGATCCTCGACCACAAGGTTGATTCCATTGGCGGCCGATGAAACGCGCAATTCAAAATTGCCGATATGCGAATGCGCAATAAAACACGGCCCAGGGAAGCCATCCAAGCTGCCGATGGCGATTCGGCAATCGACGGCATGAATGTGCGAGCACTTGGCACAATCCGGACACCTGAATTGGAGCCATGATTGGTGAGGCCACGACCTGACGCAATTATCAAAGACTTCGGCCATCGTGAGCGGACGCGAACAATGCGGGCACGATCCTGTTAGGGTGTCAGGGCTCACGTAACGGCCTCTTGGAAGTCGCTCAATTAAGGCAGGCGTAACGGTGCGATTCTGGCCGCCGCTGGCTGGCGCGTGCGCGAATTGGCAGGTCGGTGGTCCCCTCTTCAGCGATTCGATTCCCAATCGGAAAGGATGCCCAGCAAGGTGCTCTTCTGGACTTCCCCAATTTCAGGATCGGCGGCCAGCTTGCGAAGTAAAGCGCGATTCTCCTGGCTGTCGAACCGATAGAGAGCGTTCGCGTGACTGCGCCATTGCATGCGAGTTGTTGTGAAGTGTTTGTCGTGCAAGTACTTGGGGTGCTGAACCTGAGCGACCAATAGCTTTTCGTAACTGGCGTCGGCCGGTACCAGGAAACCGCGCAAGTTTCCCTTGAATGACTCGCCAAGATTCTCCGCCTGCGCGTTGAGCGGTCCGACGAAGTGGCCGGGGTCGATCAACACGACGTCGAGTTGTTTGACGCCCCGATACTGCTCGACGAGTTGTCGCGTTTTCTTAAGGACGGAGTCTTTGGAGGCGACGGTGGAGCCGTCGGCCAACAAGATCGGTGTCTCCGACAACGGAATCAAAAAGAAGTAGGGCTCTTTTGCCAGGGACTGAAACTCATGGAACAGCAATAGTTCCCTCTGGCCTTCCTTGGCAGATTTCAGCAACCGCAGAGCCGAGTTGGTCGGCGATGTAAAGTCGACGCCCCAATACCCTTGGCCGTAGTATCGCAGACGCTTGACCGCGTTGGCATCGAGCGAGATCGTCTGTTTCTTGTCGACCTTAGCAACGGGATCGGGGGCTGGTCCGCCTCTTCGCGGTTTCCGTTTGGGAAGCACGCGCACAGGACGCTTGATCAGGTCAAGGACTTCGAAATCGACCGATAGCAATTCTCCTTGGTCGTTGTCCGAGGTGTACGACGGCACGCGAACGATCGAGATCTTTGGTGAGTTTCCGACGAGTGCTTCGAGGGAAGGGTTCGAGTAACCAGGGTTCTGAGCGGCTGCCGGGCTCGAGATGGCTACGCAACCTGTAAGGACCAGCAAACAGAAACAAGAACGGATGATCAAGTAACGCATAAACAAATTCCTTTTCGGAAAGGGCTTTTTAATGTTATCTCTGTGGTGCCTGAAAGAGACACAAAGGGGGGCAGGATCCATGCTTGCCAAATAATGATTCCCGTCCCCTTTTTCTTTTTTTCTGCCTTAGAGAAGGAGTGCCAGCGTCTCCCTTCAGTCTGAGGAGATGGGCACTGCCAATCTTCACCCCGTCATTGTGCCCGTCGCCAGAAGGACAGACAAGCCGTTTTCTGTTTCTCTACGCCGCTTCGGTGCTGGAAAAGTCGCAGCAGAAATCACCGCCTATGAAATTCCTCTCGACTTGGCAGTTCCGCTCGCGTTACGATGCCGCCGTTAAGGCAGATTTGGGGCGGATCTCGTTGAGGCTCGTCGAGACGCGTAAAGACGAATCGCTGTATTTGGGGAGAAGCTAGATGACCGGGCAGCCAGTTCGAATTGATTTCTTACGCACGTTACTGTTGCTGGTTCTCGTGCTGTTTCTCAGCTCGCATGCCTGCGTAGCTCAGGAGACTGGCGGCGCGAAGAGAGCGGCTCAACCTGCGGAGGCGATGACCTTCGCGATCGACGCGTATAACGGCGCGACGTTGCTAGAGGTCACCTGCGGAGAGGCAACCGGGACGTATCTGCTCGACTCCGGTTCCTCCAGTCACGTTCTTGACGATCGATTTGTGCCGATGCTCGGCAAGCCGGTCGCTCGCAAGACGGTGGCGACGGCGAACCAGCCGGTTCAAGTTGACGCCTATGCGCCGCCCCAGATGTTATTGAAGGGCAAGTCGATCGAAGGAAAGAAGCCCGTTTTGGTGACGGACCTAGGGACGCTTTCCGAATATTTTGGACGAGACATTCATGGGGTCCTCGGTATTCCGTTTTTTGAGCAATTCCTCGTGGAGTTCGATTACGATAAGCGGCAGATGCGTTTGCTCAATCCGAATCTGGCTCCACAAGAATCGTGGGGGGACGAGATTTCCGTTGTCCCAAGTCAAGGGCGGGATACGATCGATTGCGATCGACGACCTCGACGCGAAATTCTTAGTCGATACGGGAAATGTCGGTTCCATCTCACTCCAGCAAAACTGGTACGAGGCGATGCACTGGTCGGGCAGGATTGTCTCCAGAAGTGTGATCAATGTTTACACCGCGTCAGGAGATGTTAAGCGAGTAAAAGGGCGACTCAATACCTTGCGGTTGGGGCCGTTTGAGAATCGTTTGGTGACGGTGAAGGGATCGGGAGGTAATTCGATTGGCTTGGACTATCTCGCACGTTTTCAGGTCACGTTGGACTTCGCTCGGAATCAGATGTACTTGAAGCCAAGTAAGTCGTTTCACGCGGCCTACCCCGATGCAGCAAGTGGCCTGGCGCTCATGTGGAGGAAGGGGCAAGTCATGGTCAGGTACGTCAGTAAGAACAGTCCGGCCGAGCGGGCAGGAATTGTCGAGGGCGACATTGTCGTCGCGGTGAACGCCACACCGGCGAGCGGGCAGACGCTTGGCCGGTTACGGAAGGAACTTATGGGGGAGCATGGCACAGAAGTCAGCGTTTCCTTGCGTCGGGGCGAACAGGCACAGGTCGTGAAGTTTTCGCTGGAGGAGTATCTTCGCTGGCCTGGCTGTGAGACGCCCGAGGCGGTGTTTGCTTCGCTCAAACCGGCAGCCAAGGCACCTAGGGTGGGGGCTGGAGGCAAAGGAGCTAAGGCCTCTAGGGCTTTCAAGTCGTTGGAGAACGCGTTGGAGAACGGGGATAAGGCCGAGATAGATAAGGCATTTGAAGAATACTTTCGGCAATCCGATGCATTCATCGAGCAATCTAGCGAATCACTCGAACGGGCGAAGGCGAGGACCAGGCGGATACAAGAGACACTCGATCGGTCTCGTTAAGATGGCGCGTGGTAGCGTGACGCGTGGGTGCGATGGCGAAGGGGTTCTTGTGGCCCGCTCGGCGTGCGGGTAGCCGCCAGTCTCTTGCCAGCCACTCTCGGGCGTGGGTTCTTTTTGATTTGACAAATGATGGTGGAGCTGTATAGTGGTGGGCGTTGATCGGACAAGCCAGCAGTGGCAGACTAACCACTAACCCGAAGCGTGAGCGAGGGACACGACCAAACGGCATTGAGGCGCCAGCCGAGCAGCAGGGCGCTAGCCGAAAATAAGCACTGGCAGCAAGCTGCCAGTGGCACCCAAGTAAACAACACATTCATTGCGCCAGAGGTATCCATTGGAGCTGGAAGGGAGTGTGCCCTTCGGTATTCAAGAGAGAGCCCGCGCCGACTCCGGTTTCTGATAGCCCGAGTCTGTGCGGGCTTTTTTTATGGGGTGCGTGCAAGCACGCACCAAGATCAATGGGCAATTTTCATTGTTAGACAGGATCAACAGGATGAGACAGGCTCAATCCCTGTTGTGGGACGGTCTCCGGACCGTCTCGCTTGGCCGACCGAAGGTCTCCGTCGCGTGCGTACGCAGGGGCATTCCTGGAGACCTGCGGTCACTTCTGTGGGCTGGTCACGAGACTTGCCCACAACGAGCATTCAGATATCTATGAACGATACCAATCTGGTCGTGTCCCTCGCTCACGCTTCGGGTTAGTGAAGGAAATGGCCGTGATGGAATAAGCATCGAACAACCATCAAACAACCATTGAACATCCGCTGAACAAACGTTGAAAAATGGCTGCACAAACGGCGCACAAATCGCAAAAACTACGGCGGGTCGTAGCCTCTGCCGCCCCAGGGATGGCAGCGGCAGATTCGCTTCACGCCGCGCCAGCCGCCACGCAGAGCCCCGTACTTGCCCACCGCTTCAATAAAGTACGCGCTGCAGGTTGGCTCAAAGCGACAGCTGGGGCCCAAGAGTGGGCTGATCGTGAGTTGGTAGAGACGAGCCGCCAGCACGAGCATGGCCGCCGGCAGCCGAAAGATTGTCGCGGGCAGTCGGCAGATGGCGCGGAGCAGATTCATCGCTTCTCTCGCTCCAGTCGTTTAGCCAATCGCGCTGTCAGCTTCGCCAGCGAGGCGGAAACTTCCGCCAGCGTCGGTTTGTCCGGCGAACGCGGAATCACAATCCAGTCGCAGCCGCCGGGTAGTTCGGCACGCTGCGTACGGAAGGCTTCGCGGATCACCCGCTTCCAGCGATTTCGCTTGACGGCATTGCCGACGCGGCGAGAGACCGACAGGCCCAAGCGTGAAGAGTTCTCGTCATTGCGGCGGCCATATACCAGCAGCACGTCATCGGCTGCCGAGCAGCGGCGACGATACACCAGGTTGAACTGGCGACTGTTGCGCAATCGGTGCTGTCGTGGGAAGCGGTGGTCGCTCATAAAGACGGGTCGCTTGGAAGGAGAGGGGAAGCGAAGCGGGCGTCTGCTGTCGCGTGCCGCACCGGCGACGCGGCCGGCGCTCGCTTTACCACTTGAGATTCTGCCGCGGGTCGGGAGTCTGGCTGCTGAGTTTCTCGAGCAGCTCTTCGGTCTCCGCGTCGAGACTGTCGGGAACCACAATCTGAATCTCCGCCAGCAGGTCACCGGCCGGTTTACCTTTGGCCTCGACACCCTGGCCCTTGATCCGCAGCTTGGTCCCACTGTTGGTCCCGGCGGGAACGCTCAACGTCACCGTGCCTGCGGGCGTGGGGACATCGACCTTAGCGCCTCGCGCGGCTTCGGCCACAGTCAGCGGCACGCGGACCTCGAGGTTGGAACCACTGCGGGTGAAGCAGGGGTGGGGGCTGACGCGAACTGTAATCAACAGATCGCCTGGCTCGCCGGAACCGTTGGGCGAAGCTTCGCCCTGGCCGCGGAGGCGGATCTTCTTGTTGTCTGTGATGGCGGCGGGAATTTTGACCGACAAGGTCTCCGTACGACCGTCGCTACGGCGAATGGTGATCTGAGCCTCGCCACCTTTCACGGCCGTGGTGAATGGGATCTTCAGCTCGTGAGCGATGTTGGCGCCCTTCATTGGCCGCGATTGGGCGCGAGGACCGCCACCGCCGGCCGCCTGACGGAAGATGTGTTCGAAGCCGGCCCCACCGGCACCGCCACCACCTCCGCCCATACCCCCGCCGAAGATCTCGCTGAAATCGAAACCGCCGAAGCCGCCACCACCTCCCCCTGGAAATCCGCCGGCCCCGCCTGGTCCGCCACCCATGGAGTCGAAATTGGCCCCGTAGCGATCGTACATCTCCCGCTTCTCGGAGTTGCTCAAGACGTCGAAGGCGGTCTGGACTTCTTGGAATTTCTGCTTGGCGGTCTTGTCATCCTGATTCAGGTCGGGGTGGTATTTGCGGGCCAAATCGCGGTAGGCCTTTTCCACCTCGGTCTGCGAAGCGTTGCGGGCGATTCCCAGCGTCTTGTAATAATCCTCTGCCATCGAGTTATCCGCACGCGGTTGGCGGGTCCTGAATCTACGAAATTGGTCGTAATCGGGGTGGTCGCAGGGACCATCTTACGCGCCGGAGCTCAGCGGCATCAAGCTCGGCCGCTTGTGGGGGATGAGCCGCGTCGCTATTGCGCGAGCGGCTGCTGCGGTATATTTGAGACTCCGCCCCCACGCCTTCCCGCCACGCGAACCGACGAGCCAGCCACCATGGAATCGACAAACGACTGGCGGTCGCTCTACCCATTTCGCTCCCATTCGATCGATCTTGGCGGACATCACTACCACTACCTGGACGAAGGTCCGGCCACCGGCGAGCCGGAAACGCTGCTACTGGTGCACGGCAACCCGACCTGGTCCTTCTACTGGCGGAACATCATCGCCGGACTGCGGGACCGGTACCGGCTGATTGCGGTCGACCATATGGGTTGCGGGCTGAGCGACAAGCCGAACGACTATCGTTACACGCTCGCCCAACATACGGAGAACCTCGCGGAGCTGGTTCGACGCCTGGATCTGAAGAACGTCACGCTGCTGGCCCACGATTGGGGCGGCGCGATCGGGCTGGGAGCGGCGGCCGAGGAGCCGCAGCGGTTCGCCCGCTATGTGCTCTTCAACACGGCGGCCTTTCCCCCGCCGCACTTCCCGCTGCGGATACGGATATGCCGCACGCCGCTCTTTGGCAAGCTCGCGGTGCAGGGGCTGAATCTTTTCGCCCGCGCGGCGATCACGATGGCAATGGAGGATCACTCTCGGATGACGCCGGCGGTGCGGGCCGGACTGCTAGCCCCCTACGATACCTGGCAGAACCGGCAAGCGATTTTTCAATTTGTGAAAGACATTCCCGCCACGCCGCGGCACGAAACCCACGCCGTGCTCGCGGAGTTGGAGCAGCGGCTCTCGGAGTTGGGCAAGAAACCGTTCCTCTACATATGGGGAATGCGCGACTGGTGCTTCACGCCAGCCTGCCTGAACCAATTCCTCACGCACACGCGCGACGCCGAAGTGCTCCGGCTCGACGACGCCGGTCACTATGTAATTGAGGATGCCCACGAGCGAATCATCGAGCGGGTGGGGCAATTCCTGGCGGACCACCCAATCGCGCACGCCGAGGTGGGGGCGGAATCATGAAGTCATTGGTTGAACAATCCATTAGCCGGGAGGGCGAGGCACGGCTAACGGACGCGGCCAAGCCACTGACCACCGGCCAGTGCGCAACGCTAGCCTGCCTGTGGGAAGTGTCCGTGCCCAAGCCAGGCAACGTCCACCGCGGGGCTGACTTCGAGGACCTGACCTTTTACGACTTCGTCAACAGTGCGGTGGCGATCGGTCCTGCTATGGACGAGGCGGCGAAGCGCGGCGTAGGGCAGACGGTCCTCGACGCGGTACTGGCGACGCGGGCGGCCGTGGCCACGAATACCAATCTTGGGACGATCCTGCTGCTGGCCCCACTGGCGGTAGCAGCTAGTCTTGATGCGAGCGAAGACGACCTGAGAGAGCGAGCGGCGAAGGTGCTCGGCTGTCTCAATGCAGATGATGCGGCCAAGACCTACGAAGCGATTCGAGCGGCCCAGCCGGGCGGGATGGGCGAGGTCGACGATATGGACGTAGCGGCAGAGGCCCCCGCGGACTTGATGGAGGCGATGCAGGCGGCCCGCGATCGGGATCTCGTGGCCCGACAATACAGCGACAACTACGAGCAGATCTTCACGCTCGCGATCCCGAATATCGAGGCAGGCCTGGCAGCCGGTTGGTCGTTGGTCGATAGCGTGATTCACACGCACCTGCGACTAATGGCCGAATGGCCCGATAGCCTCATCGCGCGGAAGTGTGGCTCCGAGGTAGCGGCCCAATCGGCTAGGCGCGCGGCCGCGGTGCTGGAAGCAGGAACCTCGGGCGAGAACAATTATCAGCAGGCACTGAGCGATCTCGACTTCTGGCTCCGCAGCGACGGGCACCGAAGAAACCCCGGCACCGCGGCCGACATGATCGCTACAAGTCTATTCGTAATGCTCCGTGAAGGTCGACTCGCGCCGTCGTCCATGAAAGTGACTCAATCAGACGCGGTCAGAGAGACGGGCGAGACGACATAAACAGGAATAAAAACCGGAATCAACCATGACCGAGAAATACCACGTCCGCGTTGAGAAAGACTACCTGGTCTTCAGCGCTGGGCACTTCATCACCTTTGCGGGCAACATCTGCGAGCGACTGCACGGGCACAATTACCGCGTAGCGGCCGAGGTGCATGGTCCGCTCGACGAGAACCAATACGTCATCGACTTCATTGCCCTGCGTGACGCCTTGAAGGGCCTTGTTGACGAACTCGATCACCACATGTTGCTGCCTACCGATCATCCGACGATTCACGTCACGGCGGACGACACGAGCGTGGAGGTGACCTTTGAAGAACGCCGCTGGGTCTTTCCGCGCGAAGACTGCATTTTGCTGCCAGTGGCAAACACAACGACGGAGTTGCTAGCACGCTATCTCGGTCGGCGGCTGTTGGACGATCTGGAAGAACGAACCGGCCAGCGGCCCACGCGGTTGCGAATCGAGGTCGACGAAAACTACGGGCAATTGGGCGTTTGCGAACTCGAGAATGAGTAGTTCGTAACCTAAGCGAACGGGTGCGATCAGGCGACATCATTGCAGGCAGTGCAGGTTAAGGGAGGCAGGTTACGGCAGGGCGTGCCGGTTATTTGGACTTAAGCAAGCAGGCAAGAGATTCCGATAACTAGCAAGCAGGATGCACCATATCGATTGAGCCCCCATCCAATCCCAAGGACGCCGACGTGACCACCGAACTTCGTAAAGCCGCGGTCTTGCTGACGACTCTACCTCCCGAGCTGGCAGGTGACCTATTAGGTCGGTTGGAGCCGAAGTTGGTGGAGACCGTTTCGATTGAGGTGGCCAAGCTCGATCACGTCAACGGTACTGAGGTGGAGATGGTCTCGCATGAGTTCGCGGAGGCCAATCCGAACTCTCTCGGCGGCGAAGGTGGTCTCGATCTGGCGAAGTCGCTGGTAGAACGAGCCCTCGGTAAAAACGCCTCGAGCACGCTCGACACGGTCCAGCAGTCAATCGAAGCGTTGCCCTTTGGGTTCCTCAAGAATGTCGATAGCCAGAACCTGCTGACCTTCGTTATCGACGAGCATCCGCAGACCATCGCGCTGATTCTTTCTCATCTTCCGGCCAGTCAGGGTTCGGAAATTCTTGCCGGCCTGCCGACGGAGCGTCAGCTCTCGGTGATTCGGCGCGTGGCGACGATGGGACAAACGAACCCGGAAATCATCCAGGAAGTGGAGCAGGGACTCGAAATGCGAATGGCGAGCGTAATGAGCCAGCAGTTCGAAAACGCCGGTGGCGTGCCCTGCGTGGCGGAAATTCTCAATGTCACCGACCGCACCACGGAGCGTGGCCTACTCGAGAACCTGGCCCAAGAGGATCCGGATCTGGTAGAAGAGATTCGCCGCCTGATGTTCGTCTTCGAGGATATCTCCAAGTTTGAGGATCGAGACATTCAGGTCGTGCTCAAGAACGTTGAGAATTCGCAGTGGGCGATGGCTCTCAAGGGCGCCAGCGACAAGGTGCAGCAGACGATCATGAGCAATCTCTCCGAGCGCGCCGGTGAGCTGTTGACCGAAGAGATGGAATACCTTGGTCCGGTCAAGGTCTCCGCGGTCGAGGCGGTGCAACAGCAGATCGTCGATGTGGTCCGACGATTGGAAGATGCCGGCGAAATCTCGATTCAGAACAACGACGAGGTCGAGGAATTGATTAGCTAACCGGCAATCTCCCTCACGGCCGGCAAGGTTGCTCTGGCGATTGAACTGCCGAAAGACGTCCTCGCACTTGGCCTCTTGTTCAAATCGTACGAAGCTGGTTGAATTACGGCGATGTCAACTTCGCCGATGATGAAACAATACGACGAGGCCAAAGAAGCCTGCGGTGACGCGCTATTGCTGTTCCGCATGGGCGACTTCTACGAGCTCTTTCACGATGACGCCAAGACGGCGCATCGGCTGTTGGGGATCACGCTGACCAGCCGCGACAAGTCGGAAAATCCGATCCCGATGGCCGGATTTCCGCATCACCAGCTCGATAGCTATCTCGCCAAACTGATCAGTGCCGGCGAACGCGTGGCGATTTGTGATCAGGTCGAAGATCCCAAGCAATCGAAGGGACTCGTGAAGCGGGAAGTCACCCGCGTAGTGACACCCGGTACGCTGACTGACGAAGCCCTGCTCGATCCCCGCGAGAGTAATTACCTAGCGGCCGTCGTGCACGGCGATGACGTGGTTGGCCTGTCGTGGATCGATCTTTCCACTGGCCGGTTCTTCGCTTCAACCTGCAGCGCGGCGCAGCTTCTCGATGAGCTGGTCCGCATCGCTCCCTCGGAATGCCTGGTGAGCGAAGACGCCCCGCCGCTGCCCGCGGTGGCGAGTGAACCGGTGATCTCGAAGCGGCCGGGTTGGGCGTTCGCCTTGAACGCGGCTACCGAGTCGCTCAAGAAACAATTCGGTACCGCCAGCCTGGAAGGTTTTGGGTTCACCGACGACGATGGCCCCGCCATTCGCGCCGCCGGGGGAATCATCGATTACCTTGGCGAGACGCAGAAGTGCCAGCTGGGGCACGTCGACCGGCTCACCTCGTATCGTTCGAGCGACGCCGTACAGATCGACGAAGCGACGCGGCGCAGTTTGGAGATCACGCACACGCTTCGCCACGCCCGTCGCGAAGGTTCGCTATTGGCGACACTCGATCGCTGCGTCACGGCGATGGGTTCGCGAATGCTTGCTGATTGGGTTGCCAACCCGCTGACCGACGAAGAGAACATCGTCGCTCGTCACGACGCCGTTGAAGAGCTGGTGGGGGATTCGCGATTGGCGGACGAACTTCGTCAGTTGCTCGGGAGCGTTTACGACATGGAGCGACTAGTCGCGCGGGTGACTACCGGTCGCGCCAGCCCTCGCGATCTTCGCTTTGTCGGGCATACGCTCGCAGCCCTGCCGAAATTGAAAGCCAAGCTGGCCGGACGCAAGAGCGCGTTGTTCGACAAACTGGAAACGCGGCTCGATCTTTGCCACGAACTGCGCGGTGAACTCGACGCGGCGCTGGTCGAGGATTGTCCGCTGTCGAGTCGCGATGGCGATTTCGTTCAGCCAGGCTACAGCGAGCGGCTCGACGAGCTGCGGGAGCTGACCCGCGGCGGCAAGCAGTGGATCGCCGAGTATCAGCAGGCAGAAGTTGAAAAGTCAGGCATTCCCAGTCTGAAGATTGGCTACAACAAGGTCTTCGGCTACTTCCTCGAGGTCACGCACGCCCACCGCGACAAGGTTCCCGAGCATTACATTCGTAAGCAGACGCTCAAGAACGCCGAGCGGTACATCACGCCCGATTTGAAAGAGCACGAAGAGAAGGTTCTCTCCGCCGACGAGCAGTCGAAGGAACTGGAATACGAGATCTTTCTCAAGCTGCGAGAGCAAGTCGCCGCCGCGTCGCCCCGTTTGCGAATCACGGCCGACGTGCTGGCCAACGTCGACACGCTCGTGTCGCTGTCGCAACTTGCTCGCGAGCGTGGTTACTGCCGGCCCGAGGTAAGCGATGGAACGTCGCTCGAGATCATCGAAGGGCGGCATCCGGTGCTCGACATCATCGAGCCGGACGGAACATTCGTGCCGAACGACACACACGTTGGTCAAGATGATCGTCGCGTGCTGCTGATCACCGGTCCGAACATGGCGGGTAAGAGTACCTACATCCGCCAGGTGGCGCTCATCACATTGATGGCCCAGATGGGCAGTTTTGTGCCGGCGAAGAAAGCGACGGTGGGCATCACCGATCGCATCTTTGCTCGCGTCGGCGCCAGCGATGAGCTTTCGCGTCGTCAAAGTACTTTCATGGTGGAGATGGTCGAGACGGCTCGCATTCTCAATGCAGCCAGCGAACGAAGCTTGGTGATCTTGGATGAGATCGGTCGCGGGACCAGCACTTATGATGGAATCTCGCTGGCCTGGAGCGTGGTCGAGTATTTGCACGACCACATCGGCTGTCGCACACTGTTCGCCACGCACTATCACGAGTTGACCGATTTGGAGAGCCTGCTCTCGGGCGTGAAGAATTTGAATGTCGCCGTGCAGGAGTGGCAGGATGAACTGGTCTTTCTCTACAAAATGGCGGAAGGACCGGCCGACAAGAGCTACGGTATCCACGTGGCTCGCCTGGCAGGAGTTCCTCGCGAAGTGAACGAGCGGGCGAAGACGATCCTGGCACGCTTGGAGGACGAGCACCTCGACTCCAACGGGCGGCCGAAGATTGCCAATCCGGCCGAAGGTGGCAGCTTGCAGCTGACGCTCTTTGCGGCGGACGATCATCCGCTGCTGGAAGAGATTCGCGGCATCGATCTAAATAACATGACACCGCTCGAAGCCATGAAACGCATCGACCAGTGGCGCGAGACGCTGGCGGAAGAAGCAGTCGCCAAGCCGCGGTAGGCGTGGTTCCTATTCGTTCGGTAGGGGATGAGCCTCCTGTTTCACGTGCCCCTCGGAAGCCTGGGTGCCATGCTCACCGCCGGTGAGCATGCTTTTGTCGCGTGTTTATCCACATGCCCACGTGAACGTGGGCATGGCACCCGGCCTGTAAGCATGGCCGTTGGCCAAACGACGACAATTTATGAATGTCATCAGTTCCTGGGGCGATGCGCCAGGCTACGGTGTGCTTGGCCTTTGGCCAAACTGCGCGGCGACCTGTGTACGCACAACACCGCCCCAGAACGGGATCTGGACATGGCTTCGCCTCTTAATCCTCAATCCGCAGCTTGATCTCGTCGCTGTTGGCCTTGAGTTCCGGGGCGTACATTGCACTCGCTCTGGTGGGCAGAGCGCTGAACTTGCCGGGGATCTCCGCTCGCATGCGGTACGACAGGCTGTGCTTGCCGCGGGCTAAGCGTCGCACGAAGAACGCCACGCGATTGTCGCGGAGTTCCATGTAGGCGCCCATGTCGTTGCCGCCATAGCCGCTGCGGACGTCGACCGGTTCGAAGCCGGCCGCCTTCATGTCTTCGAAGAGCAAGTACTCGTAGTCGTTCTTGCTCTCGATCACCAGTTCGATCTCCACGAGATCGCCACTCTTGAGCGTTTGCAGATTCTCGATTCGCTCGCGCTCGTACTTCTCGACCTTCTGGTCGATCGCTTGACCGCGAGAACCTTCCACCTTGGCGGTTTTGTCGACGCGGCGGAGCTTGTAGTACTGCCGCTCGACTCTAATCTCGAGTCCCGCCTTGGTGATGAAGTCTTCTAGCGTGAAGTTCGTGGTGTACCCGTTGTAGTAGAGCGGGCCGGTTCCCTTCTTGCGAAGTTCAACGGTCTGCGGGCCACTCTCCAATTCGTCGCCGGTGAGCACGAACTTGTTATCGAAGGTGAACAGGTTGTCGGACGTGATCTCGACCGCCTTCTTTAGTTCACCATTCATCCAAACTTCGACGGTCATTTCCGGCTTCGCTTCGCCGCTGGCTCGCATGAAGTCGGCCAACGCCTCGATACAGATTGCCGTGTCGCGTGTCGAATTCCAATAGGTGGCGTGCTTGCGGTTGTTGATCAAGTACTTCGCCAATCGCGAGGCGACGCGGCCCTTGGGGTCGGTGCGCGAGAGCAGCTTCAGGTAGTAAGCCTGGGCTTCGTACTCGCTGCCGTACCAGTACCACCAGTAGTTGTTGGCAGGCAGGTTCAGGTAAGCGGTCTGGTTCTCGTCGTCTTCGACCAGGAACTGCGAGATGTTTCGCAGCACCATGTTCAGCTTTTCGGTCTCCTGCTGTTTGTGCAGCGCCAGGCCGAACATCGACATGCTGTAGACGGCCAGGTTACCGCGATCGCGATAGAGGTAGTCCCGCATCTTGTCGCTGTTCTTGCCAGCATCGACGAGCACCATGTAGACGAAGGCGTCGAGGTTGTCGGCGTGTTGCTTGCGGGGGTTCTCTTTCTTCGCCCAATTGTCGAGGCGTTGAAGCTGTTGCTTCTGGTAGTTCGCCAGCCAGGTGAGACCGCGATCCAGCACGCCGGGCACGAGTGCTGCGTCGTTTTCGCGAGCGATTTGCAGACCGTGGACGACGTAGGCGGTTGTGTGCGGGTAAGAGCGTTCGCCCCAACCGGAGAACCATCCCCAGCCACCGTCGGAGAGTTGCATCTCCGTGAGTCGCTGCACGCCATCTTTGACCATGCGGCGAACTTCCGCTTCGTCGAAGACCGGGTTGTGCTCGAAACGCTTCCAGCCGGCGGCTCGCTTGACGTCGTCGCCGATCTCCTGAGCGTTCAGGTTGGTTCGCTTCTCCTTGATGGCGGCCAGGTCGAGATCCATCTCCAGCAGGATCTTCTGCGTGATCACCGTGGGGAGAAAGCGGCTGAGCGTCTGCTCGGTGCAGCCGTAGGGGTAGGACGACAGGTAGGGCAGGGCGTCGACCATCGCCCCGGCCAGCGTCGGCGAGTAGCGGACTTCAAGCCGCGACTGTTCCGGCCGGCGTTGGCCAGGAATGTTGATCGTGAAGCGGCCGCTCGTTTCGTCCGGACGAATAGCCCCGGAGACAGAGTCCATCTTGAGCATGCCGTGGATGTAGACCGGGAACGTCATCTCCATGGCGTCCGACTCTTCGTCGGTCAGCGCCTTCATGCGGACAAAGGTCTCGCCTTCGCCAGTAACACGGACTCGCCAGTCGACGCGCTTCTCGCCACCGGCTTCGATCTCGATCGATTGCGTGGTTTCCCCAAGCGGAGTCAAAAATGCGGTGTCGACTTGCAGGCTAACCTGGGCGGTCTTCTTGCTGTCGAGATAGTTGTGCACGTTAGCCGAAAGGACGACCTCGTCCTTGTCGACGAAGAAACGAGGAGCCTGCAATCGCAGGATCAGATTCTTGCGGGTGACGACTTCCGTCTCGCCCTGGCCGACGCGGGTGCCGTGTCCCATGCCCCAGGCTTTGATCTTCCAGGCGGAAAGGTTCTCCGGCATGTCGAACTCGACCTCGGCGATGCCATTCGAATTGGTCGAGAGGGCGGCGGCCCAATAGGCGGTGTCGGCAAAGTTCTTGCGAACGGTGGCTTCGGCGAGCTGCCCGCCGGAGTCGCCACCAAGACCTGCGTCGCTGTTGATGCCGGCGCCGACGACAAGTCGGCCATCCGGAAGGGCGGCCGAATCCATCGAAACGTCGGCCACGTCCGCAGCCGCTTCCGTCATAGGGGGAGGTGCGCCGCCGGTCGTAGCGGCATAGCCGCGGCTTTTCATGGCGCGAGTCGATCCAACCTGTCGGGAAACGCTCGCGTTCTCTCGGCGGCGCAGGCCACCTTCTCCTTCTGTGATCTCATCCGCTACCGTTTCACCGAAGATGCCCAAGTTGCCCATGGCAATCGTCTTGGGCAGGACGAGGTTGCGGAAGTAACGACCTAGGTTCGATTCGGTGCGGGCGCTGTAGTGGCGTCGCCACTTCCAGAAGAAGTCCTTGATGTTGCCGACGTTGGAGCCGCCGGAGATGTACTCCAGTGCCTTGTCGTAGACGGCTAGCACCGTGGAGAAGTTGGCCAGCGGGTTGCCGGCTAAGTCAGTGAACTTGACCTTTACCTTGGCCTTCTCGCCGGGCTTGTATTCGGTGGCAGAAGGTTCGATGGCGATGTCGAAGACGCGCTTCTCCGGCGGGACGACAATCTCGCGACTCGTGGTGTGTAGCCGCCCGTCGGCGATGGTGATTGCTTCGACAAAGAAGTTGGGCATGTCGCGCTGGATGACCTCGATTTCCTTGGCAACGCTCTTGCCGTCGAGTCGTAGTACCTTAGGCGGAAGGTAGGCACCCCCGCTGGCGCGGACGAACAGCAGGACCGTGCTATCGGTGCGGTCGGTGTTGATCAACAGGTTGACCTTTTCGCCCGGCGCGTACTCACGCTTGTCGGAAGTCAGTTCCAGGTGATTGAAGCGGAAGGCGGAAGAGTCGAAGCCTTCGCCACGAACGAGGAACACGTAGCCGCCTTCGATGCTGTGTCCCTGCTGGTCGGTGAGCGTGTAGGAGAGACGGTACTGCCCGGCGCGGCTAGCCTTGAGTTGTTGCGTGGCTCGGCCGGTAGCGTCGGGGTCGATGTTCCACTCTTGCTCGAGAGTCTCGATAGGCTCCCGCTTTTCGTTGTAGCGAATGGAGAAGAGCTTGAGTTTGCCCGTGCCCGCGACCGGTTTCTGATCGAGCGTTTGGGCTTGAAAACTAGCCGTGACTGTGTCGCCCACACGATAGTGACCGCGATCGACCCAGGAGAAAACCTTGAATGGTTTGCGGGCCACCAATACGCGGCCGCTGCCGACGATCGTACGCCGCGACTGGTCGACGACCTCGGCGGTGATGTTGTACTCGTGATCTTGGTTGCCGTGAAGTTCTTTGGCGAGCTGCGTGTCGATCTCGATCCTGACCTGACCATCTTCGCCAATTTCTAGCTCGCGTTCGGAAACGAGTTCCGGCTGCTGACGCGGAGCAGGCCACCACCATGGCGGCGGGGCAATGCATCCCCAGTCGCCCCAGCCAGGGTACCAGGAATAATCGGCGGCGAACCACCAGTAGCCGCGGCCGTAGAGCCAGTCCCAACGACCGACCGGGTGCCAGCGGCTGGTGTGGTTCGAGCGGAGAATCTTGTACTTGACCTTGGCATTGGTCACCGGCGAACCAAAATAGTACTTGGCATTGAGCGTGGCGGTGATTTTCTCGCCGAGCATGACCGGTTCGGTCGGCGCGTCGATGGTGACTTCAAATTCCGGCTTCTTGTACTCCTCAACGCGGAAGGTTCCATTGCCGCGGTGCAGGCCTTTCTTGCTGTCCTGGCGGATTTGGTAGCGGTAGACACCCAAGGTGGCGTCGGCCGGCAGTTTAAGATTGCCCGCGATTCCGCCAAATTCATCGGCCGTGTACTCTTTGTTCTGGATCGACTCTCTCTTGGGATTGAAGATCTCGACGAAGAACTTCTTGCCAGCGAATTCTGAGGTGTCGTCGGCGTCGTAGCGGGCGTGGCGGACCCAGGCTTTGAACTCGACCGTCTGATCGGGCCGATAGACGGGCCGATCGGTGATTGTGAACGTGCGAACGCGGTTGTACGTCGAGTCGTGGCGGCCACTATGCCAGACGCCGGTGAAGCCCAGGTAGGCGAGCCGCCCCTGGTCGGTCCGTGCGATGGCGATCCATTGGAAGTTGGACGGTTGCCGGTTGCCATCGGTAAAGACCTGGCCGTCGACATCGGTGGTCTCGGCAAAATTCTTGGTGTGGATGATGTATTGCCGGGCGTTGGTCTTTCGCGGTTCACCTCGCTTGCGGCGACCGACATATTCCTGGCGGTAACCGAAGAACTCGACGTTGGCTCCCGCGATGGGGTGACCGGTCACGGCATCCGCTACGTAATAATAGGTTTTACCCTGCAGCGGTTTCTTGACGATGGCGGTGTCGGAGAGCCAGAGGATGATCTTGCTGGTGTTGCCGCCGTCCATCTTGGCCGTGACGAGATACGCTCCGGCCTTCTGGAGCGGCGTGGCGATTGTGATTCGTTTGTCAAAGTGTTGCTTATGCGGCTCCAGGTCCAAATTCCAGTTGGCAACTGCCTCGCCCACATATTTGGTCTGGTTCTGGTTGACTAGCCGGTAGCCGATGTCGTGAATGTTCGTCTGATGCCAGTCGAGCCGTGGCGGGTTGGAGTCGATGTGTTTCTTGACGTCGGAAAGTAGCAGTTCGATGTCGATCGGTTGGGCTGCCAGACGAACTCGCTTGCCATTTCGGAATCGGAAGTCGACGGTGGCGCCACTGCCAGCCGGCTGTGACATGACCGGTTCGAATCGCCCCCAGTTGCCGGTGATTTGCTCCAGCTGCTTGGCCGCTTGGGCATCTTTGTGCTCTTCGGCCAGACGCTTGTAGATGGGAGCCGCCTTGGAATACTGGCGGCGGTTCATATAAATGTCGGCCAGTTGCCGCAGGGCAGCGTGGACATTGGAGTTGTTCTTTCCCTCGTCTTCGATGATCGCCTGCAAGATCTTGATTGGGTTCTGGTCGTCGGGCAGTTTGAAGCGTTGGATGCCGGTGGCCAAACGGGCGATCGTTTCGTCATCGCCAAGCGTATGCAGGGCATAGGTGCCACTTTCGTCTTCGCTGCCGTCATCCTGCATTCGTCCGCGGGCGAAGATATGGGCGAAGTTTGCAATCGTTTGTACGCCAAATTGATTAATCAGGAACTGATAGCGGGTGAAGCGTTCCGAGTTCGCGGCGTGCGGCGTCGATTCGCTGAATTTCTGCATGGCCCAGCGCCAACGCTCGCCGTCGGTCTTGGCTTCCGCGAAGCTGGCCGGGACTTGGTGGAATACAGGGTTGCCGTCGGCATCAACGGGGGCACCGCTGGCGCCACGGGCGCCATGGAAGCCCTGCTCGTAGTCGGGCAGTTCGGTTAGGTCGGTCAGGTACTGCAGTCGCCATGCCTGGCTACGGTCGCGGCCCTGGAGCAGGGCTTGGGATAACTGCAGGAAAAAGTTGTATCGATCGGCTGGTTCACCTCCGTCTCCAAGGATCTCGGCCGCTTGAGTAAACAGCTGAAGAGCACGAACGCGATCTCGCTCTACCGCGGAGGCGTGGCGACCACCACCCCGTCGGTGGCCTCGCTGGAATTCACCTGCCACGATAAAGCCGTGGTGCTGGAGCGAGCCGTAAGAGTTAGCGGCGGCGGTCAACAGTCGCCAGTTGTTCTTGTGAACGGCGATCACCGCTTCACGATAGTCGTCGATCTCCGCCACGCGGTTGAGGCGTTGCAGGCAGAACGTCGCTTGCTGCAGGTCGTTGCCGACAGTTTTTGGGTCGGCCAGTTTGTCGAGCGTGATCTTTCGATAGAGCTGGTAGGCATCGTCGAAGTTCTTGTCATCGTAGGATCGATTGGCCGCTGCGCGGAGCTCCGTTTGAGAGAGGCCTTCTCCGATGTGCTTGGTATCCTTGTCGGCGCCGCCTTCGCGGTTGCCGTCGT
>CAYLRE010000032.1:0-25713 GCA_964385715.1 uncultured Planctomycetaceae bacterium | reverse complement strand
CGGTGGTGGATTCGGCGGCGGCTCCGGCCGCGGCACCGGCGGAATCTTTCGGTAAAGGAAATAGACCTATGACTTACGACTACATGACCCGCCGTATGCTTTTGCTCTCCGCCATTGGAGTGTGCCTGTGGACGAGCGGCTGCGCTGGCCCCATGTCCTGGTTGAAGCGCGACGGCAAGCAGGATATCGCCGACGCTGGTCAGTCTGTCGCCAGCAAGCAGGCCGCTAAGAATCCCAAGCTCTCCAAGGCCAAGTTCTCGCAGCAGT
The DNA here is from genome assembly GCA_964385715.1 of uncultured Planctomycetaceae bacterium. GTDB lineage: Bacteria > Planctomycetota > Planctomycetia > Pirellulales > UBA7805 > MB-PLM-2. The sequence continues at coordinate 25,446 of CAYLRE010000032.1, read as the reverse complement.
TCTCCAAGGCTCGCGGCCTGGAGGCGGAGAAGAATTACGACCAGGCCCGTAGCGTCTACGAAGCTCTGATTGTCAATTTCCCCGAGCGGTATGAGCCGTATCACCGGCTGGCTGTCGTGGCCGATCGTCAGCGGCGACATCGCGAGGCCGAGGCCCTATATGCTGAGTCCATTCGCCTTTCGCCGATGAAGGGAGAGCTATTTGGCGACCTTGGCTATTGCTACTTCTTGCAGGGGCAGATGACCAAGGCGGAGAGTGCTTTAGTGAAGGCGGTTGCCATGGAGCCTGCCGAGTCACGTCACCGCAACAATCTCGGCCTCGTCTACGGTAACCAAGGCAAGATCGAAGAGGCCTTGGCGAGCTTCCGCCGAGCTGGTAGCGAAGCCGATGCCCAGTACAACCTGGCGTTTGTACTGGCCTCGATGGACCGTGGCGAAGAGGCCAAGCGATGCTTCCAGGCGGCGTTGATGGCCGACCCGACTCATGAGAAGTCGGCCGCCGCGCTGGCGTCGTTCGAGCGCTATGAAAGCCTGCCGGAAGAGATTCGCGATGAGTTCTCAGGCTCGTCCGACGGTCGTTGGGTTCGCTATGTTGAAGGTGGGGACGATGCCTCGGCTGTGCAGCCGGCGTCGGCCGTTGCACCCGCTCCGGCACTCACGAGCCGCAACCGTCAGGCCGGCCGCTAGTGCCACATTCGCCACCGCGAAGACAGTACCGGATGCATCACCACGACGCGGCCACGCTGCGCCGCTCCGTTAGATCGAACCCTCCGAGTCATCGGCGTCCTTCTCGGAATCCTTCTTCTTGGTCTTCTGTTCAGCAGCCGCCTTCTTGTTGGCAGCTCGCTGGGCACGGCGTTCTTGTCGCCGCTTGCGAACCTCCTGGAGCCTCTCCTGAAGTTCCATGATGGCTGCTTCAATGTCGGCGTCTTCGGCGGTCGCTTCCGGCAACACGCGGCGAATCTCGCCCGCCACGGTCTTGGCCGTCGTATCCTCGCCTGCTTCTCCTACCGCATCCGAATGAGCATCCGCTTCACGTGCCGGCGCGTCGTCCGTCTCTTCATCCACGGCCGGAATCTCAACCGCCGGCAGAGCTTCGCCTTCGGTCTCGTCGCCGTAGACTTCTTCGGCCGGTACTTCTTCCAAACCAGGGATATCGATTTCCGGAATCATCGCTTCGGTCTCGGCGTCGTTCTCGGTCGTGGCCGCCTTCTTCGCTCCGTTGAAGAGGCCCTGGAAGTCACCGCCGTTGAGGAAGTGTTCCAGCATCGGACGAATGTGCGGACGAATTCGTTCCGGCAGCGTGCCCGCCTTACCGTTCTCAAGATCACGTCCGGCGATCTCAAATTCCTCGTCGCCCTGCTTCACGCGGAGTCGCATCGGCTGGTTGCCTTCGCGAATGATCGTCACGCTCGCGCCATCGGGTAGTGGAATCGTGATCGGCGGTCCGCCTTGACCATCCGGGTTCAAGAAGCGGAAACGAAGCGGTCGACGCGGCTCGGGGTTCGCCCGTCGCTCTTCAACCTGACGCAGCAGGTCCTGAGCCCAAGCCTCGAGGTCTTGTTGTTCTCCCGGGGCGATTACGGCTCGCTGGACGCCGCGAGCCGGTCGGGCTGCGGGCGTGACGTCGACGCTAAGGTGTTCGCCACCTCGCACCAAAATGATCCCCAGCGGCTTGTCGCTACTCGCGGTAACGGCCGCCACCAGATCTTTCGGCGTAGCGAGCGGCTGACCACCCGCGGTCAGCAGGATATCGTGCCGTGCGATGCCGACCCCAGCAGCCGGTCCCCCAGGCACCACGTCCGCAACCAGCAACCCCTGGCCCTCGGGCAGCCTAAGGTGCGTTCGCAATGCATCATCGACGGCATGACACATCACTCCGATCCAGTATCGAACCGCCGGCTTAGCCGCCGGTTCACCTTCCGCGGCCGGAGGGGGGATTTCTTCGGCCTCGTATTGGGTCTGCGGAGGAAGTTTCACGGCCGGCTGTGCGAAGGCGGGGCCTGCGCAGAGTCCGACGGCGGCGGTTGCCAGCAGCGTGATCGAGCGGAGTGATGTGATTGTCAGCTTCATGGTTCGGAGCTCCTTAAGCGGATAAGGACCCTGATCCTTCAAGGTCCGGCGATTTTGCGCCCCACCAGGGCAATTCCTGGCGAGGCATGGGTTCATTGTTTCGATTACTGATACGCGTCATCACCCAGGTACTGCACCTCGAGGTCTTCCACGGGGATCAACTTCCGGCTGCCGTCTTCCATCTCGACCGGCACCAAAGAGCGGCGTCGTTCGATGCGGTGACGAAGCCGGCGTAGCGTGTCGGCGATGTTCGGCGGAACCGTGGCCGCGGACGATCCGCTACCAGCGTCGGTTCCCACGTTGAAGATCGGGGCATTGGCCGGTGGCGCGGACGGAATCGCCACGTTCGGTCCGACAGATTCGGTGGCAGAAGGCTGCGGCTGCGTCGTCGAATTGGCCAGCTGCGTGGAGTCACTGGTGGTGCTGCCAGGCTGTGTGGCGATCTCACCACTCACGCCAGCCCCGTCGCTCCCACCATCGCGAAATTGCCAGGTGACGCCGATTGCGATCAGGAAGCTGGCCGCCATGGCAAGCACCAACCGCATTGTCTCCGGTTTGTCCTTGGCGGGTCGCTCTTTCACGGGCTCGCTACGGGTCGATCGTTTGCCCGCCTTCGAGTCCTTCGAGAGTTTACGGGGCGGTTCCGCCTCCGCGCGAAAGGCTCCAAGATCCTGCTGCCAGGTTTGAGCCTCAACGTAGGCCAGGGCCAGCTTTCGCCAAGGCCCGTCCTTCTCCTCACCAGCGGCAGCGGCATCGAGCGAAGCGAGCAGATGATTCCGCTCCTCATCGCTCAGCTCGCCGTCGACCATGCGGTCGAGCATGTTGCCATCGACCAGGCGGTCAAGTGCCTCTTCACTCACCGGCCCCAGCATCTTTTTGTCTTCGTGTTCCATGTTTCGATCTTCGCTTCGTTTCGATCTCTTGCTTCTACTCTCACCCAGTTCTCGTCGGGCACCGGTCTCTCTACTGCGTTACTCCAGTCACCTGACGGGCGGCCAGAGCTTTCCGTAGTTTGCCGCGGGCACGGTGCAGGCGGCTTTCTACGGCCGAGTGCGTCATGCCCAATTTTTCGGCGATCTGTTTGTAGCTCCAGTTCTCGGTGTATTTCAGCAGTAGTAATTCGGCGTCGCGCGACGGCAGCGTTCCCATCGCCTGCCGTACCATTGCGCGGCGCTCTTCGGCCAGTAACCAATCGAGCGGATCGATCGTGCGGCGGTCCTCCTCGGTTGGCCGATACTCCTCCGTAAAGCGGTCGACCAGCTTTCGCCGGCGACCCATCTTCCGGCGGTAGAGCAACGCTTGCACGACGCTCAACCGGTAGAGCCATGGAGCAACCTTCGTGGGGTCAGAAATGGGGGATTTCTGACGCACCGCGGCCAGGGCGACTTCCTGCATGACCTCGTCCACGGCCTGAGGGCTGCCGACGCGTGAATACACGACGGTGCGGAGCCAGCGGTCGTGTTCCGCCAGCTCTGCCTGCCAGTCAATCTGACCAGCCGCTTCAGAAGGTGGGGTGGACGATTCGGTTGCAGCCATGCCTGTAGTATCTTGTTTCCGCTTGTCGGGGAATCTTGCGGACATTCCGGCAAGATTTTTAGCCCGGTATTTCGTGCCAACTCGCCCCCCTCTGCTAGCAGTCACCAGCGGCAGCGGGGCGCGGTTTATTCTACGCGGCCCGCTAGCAGAGAGTTGCCCTATTCGCCCCATTTCTGGCCAAATTTTGGGGCTGTCAGGCGGTCTATTTAGATAGCCGGTCGCCGTAGGGACCGACGCTCTCGTCGACCGTTTTGCGCACGGTTCTCGCGATCTCGGGCTGGGCCCCCATTGGCGGGATCCTTTTTGATTCAGCGTGACTACGATACCAGTGCTATGTGGATACCTTCCGGATTGCCGACGAACGTCACGCTGTTGCTTTCGATTTCTGCGCGAGGGCCACTCGCCTTCTTGCTCCAAGAGCCACCGCGCAAATTCCCGCCGAAGCGGCCGCGAGCCACGAAGCGAAGGCGCAACATCAAATGCCGCCGCCAGTAGGGCAGCTTCTTCGCGAAGCGGCGCGTTCGATATTTCTAGCGATTGTTCACCGTTTGTGCGGCGCATGTTCGCGCGATGTTCCATGGTTGTTCGACGGATGTTTGGCGTTTGTTCAACGTTTGTTTACTGGTGATTTCATTTTGGGAGGGCGAGGCTCCTGCCGAGCCGTGGTTGCAGACCGTTTGGTCGTCATGAAGCTACCGCCCTGCGCTCGGCTGACGCCTTCACGTCGTTTGGTTGTGTCCCTCACTTACGTTTCGGGTTCTGTATTGGGTGCCACTGGCTCTGCCAGTGCTCGGTGGTGCGACGTGGCACGTCCACTCGCGGGTTAACGGCGGCTCGGCGGGAGCCTCGCCCTCCCGAGCCGCTTGTGGCACCCTACGAAAAAGCCCGCGCGGACTCGGTGGATCATGTTCCGGACACTTCCGGCCACCAAATCGGCGCGGGCTCTTTTCGATACCTGCAGGCACGTTATCTAGAAGTTCTGTGCCTGCAAGCTCTGCGGATACTCCGACGCGATTGTTGTGTTGTCTTCTTTTCTATTTCGGGAGGGCGAAGCTCCCGCTGAGCCATGGTGGCAGACCGTTTGGTCGCCCTGCAGCTACCGCCCTGCGCTCGACTGCCATTCAAGGCAGTCGTGCTCAGTTACTCTCACTGACGTTTCGGGTTATGTATTGGGTGCCACTGGCTTTGCCAGTGCCTATTCGACAGGATTACAAAGTCGGCGAGATGAGCAATCCTGCTTCATCCTGTTATCCTGTCAAAAAATGAACCGCCGAGTGATTCCGCTACGTGGGCGACGGCGTGTTACAACTTCCTCTCACCTTCTAAACGGCCGTATACTATAGCGACTTTTCTCCAAATGTCAATTTTCAAAAAGAACCCACCTCGAGTGAGCGTCGACTCTAGCGGCTCTGCCCCAACTTGCGGTGCAAGATCTCGATCTCGGTCGCGAGCGTTGGCTCCAGGTCGGCCAATCGAGCTGGGATGTCCATGGAGCCATGAAAGGCCGTCAACAGCACCATCGCTTCAGCGCGAACATCGAACACGAGCACGTGCTTGTTGACCGTGTAGAAATGGAGAGACGGATGCAACTCCGTCGCGTTCATCAATAGATCTGGGTTCTCTTGGATTCGCGACAGCGCGTCTTCGATCTGAGAGAGATATTTCGTCGCCGCTCGCTTGCCCCATTGCTCGATCGAGTACGCTTCGATCGCCGACAAATCGCGGAGACTGCGATCGGTGAGCAACAATCGCGTGGCAGACGGCCGTTTCTGCTTGGCCACTTCTTGACCTTTCTTCTTGGTCAATCCCCACTTCTTAGTCAATCCTTGACCTTCCGCATCAGCGATTTCAGATCACCCCGGAATTCCGACACCTTTCCATCGATCGCGTCCTGGTAACCCTCCAAGATCCCGGCACGGACCGCGGCGGCATCTTGCTGCGTCTTCTTTTGCCGCAGCAGGTCTCGTACGAATTCGCTGGGAGTCGCGTAGAGCGACCCGTCACCGCAGTTTTCGTCAATGAATGCCCGCAGGTCGTCGGTCAACGATAGATTGAGATTGCTTCCCATGCCGGATCCTCCTGTGCGTGTCTTTTGACAGCCTACTGCAAGGCCCGTTTATTGTCAATATTCGACATTGCCAGCCGCTGTGATATAGTAACGCTCATCCAATACACACTTCACGCGGGGCAAGTCTCTTGGACGAAGATTTGATCGGCACGATCCGTGGCTTTCTGATTCGGGCTGGCGTCACGACGTTTCTCATTGGTGTCATTTTTGGGGCGATCAATGAAACCGGTGAGCGAGGATCTTTGGTAATTGCGATTCCTTGGTTGTGGCTTGCCGTTGCCGCCATGCCGATACGATGGGTCTTGATCCTCTGGCGACTGCCGCTCCGTACGGCGATGGTTTTCTTTCCGGTCGGATGGACGATCATCTGGTCCCTGTTCCTGCTGGGATATGCGTTCGGGATGGGAGATCATACGCGTGGCCTGTTGCCCCATGCCCTGAAGGCGTGGGCGTCCGTATTGCTGCCAGGCATATTTGTGCTGGCCATAGAGCACCACCGATCGAGCGAAGAAGGCATTTGGAGACTGTGCGCGAGGCTCTCGGTTTTTCGTCTTCGGCACCTGTTAATCGTCGTCGTAATCCTGGCCGTGCTGCTTGCAACAGCAAGGATGAATCGGGGCTACGATTCAGAAGACTGGTATTGGCTAAGCACTTCCAGCCGAAGCATGGAGTTCTACCGCAAAGGCCAAGAAGTGATCGACGGCTGGATAACCAAGGAAGGATACACGCGATCGAACTTTGAAAAACACATTGTCGGAACGTTGACGCACGCTACGTACGGCAGGGCGATGCCAGACGGCACGAAGGTCTTGGTGTATGTACGCACCTATCTGGAGGGGATTCACATGCATGTGGAGGTGCAAGTACCTCGACGAGTGTTTCCGATGCGCAGTACCCAAGAAATTGAAGCCGATCGAATCGGGACGCGGCTAATGGAACGGTGGAAAGATTACGAGAAGGCCAACGCGGGGCCGTGAAAACAGGCTTGGTGTGAAGCGGTCGACGAATGGGGTCGGCAAGCGACCAAGCACCCGACCGCCGCTGCCTTATTCAGAACAAAGCGTTCAGAACAAACAGGTGAACATGTTTAGCGGGTAAGCGTTTGGTTCGCAGTAGACGGTGCAACCTGGCAAGGCGGCGTTCAGCATTCGGATCTGCTGCCTGCCAAGCTCCTGAGGATCGAGAGTGCCAAACGAGTCTTGCGTTTTACCGGCGAGCGGATCCCACTGTCGCGTATCTGAGTTGTCCCAGAAGAGTTTGTCGTACTCACCTAATCCTGGCGGGTAAACGATTGTGAACCCTGAAGAGAAGACGGGATCGGCATCGGAATTGGGCGAAAACCGAAGATCGTGGTTAGGCGATTTGTAGTTCAGCATCACCTTCCAGTCTCGAATTCGTAGCGCGCTCTCCAGCGGCGTGTTGGTAAGGACCAGGCGTTCCAGATCTCGGAGGTCCAACAGCGCAGTAACCGAATCCACTTTCGTCTCAGTTAGATTGAGGCTCTTGAGATTCCTGAGACCCGCTAGCGGTGTCAGGTTGGCGACGGAGGTGCGCGTCAGGTTCAGTTTACGGAGCTCTGACAGTGTTGCCAACGGGCTCAGGTCGACCACACCCTCGCCATGGATTCGGAGCGTTTTCAGCTGCTTCAAGTTGGCCAGGGCGGAAAGGTCTGTCGGTTTCGATCCGAGGTACAGGGTCAGGTTTTCCAGGTTTGAAAGTTGAGCCAACGGTGACAGGTCGGTTTCGCCACGCACGCGGATAGTCGCGGTTTGCATACGTTTGCCCAACCAGTGGTCGCACCGCGACTCCCAGGCGTTACCAGGCTGTTGATAGATAACGTTCAATGCGGCACCGACCGACTTAACCCATCGCAAGGCGGCTTCTTCACCGCGAGATTGCTGGAGACGGGCGTTTGCCCAAGCCAGTGGCAGCGCCGCCACGGTGAGAAGAATCAGCAACGTCCGCAGGCGGAACTGTAGAAAGCGGCGAGGTGTGCGGCGATTGGACATTCTTCGGCCCCTTAGTACGTCTTCGCTCTCAATAGGATTTCACTGTCTCAGGCGAGTCCGTAAGGCCTGATCGTAACGGATCGGTTTGATTGACGCTGCCTCAATTCGCCGTTCCTGGCGGTGCTAGCAGGCTGGTTTTGTGGATGGCCACGCAATCGCGTGTCCGCATCCTGCTTAGGCAATGCCGCAGAAGTTTGATTGACCTGGGGAGGCATTTCTTGAACAATCCTGCCGCAAGGGAAGCTGGTTCTGTCCTTTCGTTGCCTCACCCGTCTTGGAGACATGAGATGATCCAGATGTTTGCCGTTCGCGTCGCGGTACTTGCTCTAAATGTGGTTCTCTTGCCGACAGCGCTCTATGCGGTCGAAGAAGCCGTGTCAGAGAAAGCCGAATTGGCGGCCGAGGTAGCCCAGTTGCGTGAGCAGGTTGCCAAGCTGAAGGAACACGTCGCCAAATTGGAGACGAAGCTTGTCGGGGATTCGAGGAGGCGAATCAAGCCACGCGACCGTCGCTACGCTTTCGACGGATGCTGCCCCGTAACACTGGAGCAACAAGGGGTATGGCGAGTTGGACGTGTGGAGCACCAAGTCGAGCATGAGGGCATGGTTTACCTGTTCGTCGGCGCCGACGAGAAGCGATTCTTTGAGCAAGACCCGGGGAAATACGGGGCGGCGTTCTCTGGTGTCGATGTGGTGAGTTGGGTCGATCGGCAAGAACGAGCCAGCGGTGATCGTCGCCACGGTGTATGGTACAGGAATCGAATCCTCCTGTTCGCCAGCGAAGGCAATCTCGCGCAGTTTTCCACCGCGCCTGCCAAATACGTCGAGGCGGCTGCGGCTACTCCGCCGGCTGTAGAGATTGCAGACGCGGGCGGGGAGACGGACGACGAAGTGGTGACGGATGAGCCGGCGCTTCTGGATAAGGAAGCGAGCGAGAAATCGACCGCGCCCACTCGCGGCCGCCGGGGCAAGACACGAATCGGCCGGCGCGTGAGAAGCGTGGGTCGACGGCGGTAGCGGACAGTCTCCGGTATGGACGACGAACACTGGGTGTCACTGGTAGGTCGCTACCAGTGCAGGGTGACGCGGTGCGGTTCATCCACTCACTGAACACCCGCGGCTCGGCGCGCGACCTCACCCTCCCGAGGTTCCAACTCGTACACGAGCCTCGCCTGGCATGATCGATGCTTCTCCTTGCGAAGCGAAATCGCGTGAAAAACACCTAGCCAGCGCCACCTGAACCGCGTACAGTAAGTGCAGGCGCAGAGCTGAAGAGGGCAACCGCGTGGGCGGGCTGCTGGCGTTCTGGCGGGGGCCACACGCGTCGGTGCCGGGCAACTCGAGACCACGTACATCACAGCTGGCGCGAACGAATCACTCTAAACGAACGAGGGCAGGACATGTTGGGCATGCTAAAGTTTTCATTGCGCCAAAGGTGCGCTAAGGCGGCGACAACTTTCACTCTGACGCTGGCGGTTCTATTGGCAGGCGGCGTCCAGGCCGCGGCCGCCGAAGCGAAGGCCTCAGCAGACACAGAAGAGCCGCGACTCGGCAAGTACACGCTCGGTGTCAAAGGGCTCAACAAGAAGATCTACTCCGAGCTGGTAAAGCGTTGGGGCAGGAGCGACGCGCCGAACGTGCGGTTCTATACTCCCGACAAAAAGTCAGGTGGCAAGCATGGCGACGCTGAGTCGCTGGCCGACAACGAAGGCGACAACTATCAGTGGGAGGTCTTCGTGCCGGAGTCGTACGATGGCAGTGTCCCGCACGGCATCATCGCCTATATCAACTCCGGCGACGGCGGCATCCTGTTCAATTCTTGGAAGGAAGTGTTGGAAGAGCGAAATCTGATTTGGGTCTGCGGCCTCAAAGCGGGCAACGAAGTCGATCCGCTCTTTCGGCACGCCATGGTGCTCGAAGGTGTCAATCAGATCCGCAAGCGATATAACGTCGACAACGATCGCACTTATGTCGCGGGCCTTTCTGGTGGCGGCCGAGCAGCCGGCATTCTCATGCTCATGTTTGCCGACGTATTCGACGGCGGTTGGACGATCTGTGGCGTCAATCCGATCGGCAAAGCGAGCGCCAAGCAAATGCAGACGGCCAAGACCAAGAATCGTTACGTCTTCATGACGGGCGACGACGACTACAACCGCGAGCAAGTGAAACAGGTCTACGACCAATATAAAGGTCAGGGCTTCGCTCGCGCGAAGTACATTCAGGTCACTGGCATGGACCACGCGAATCCGGATGAGCCGGGCTGGGTGCGGCAGGCGATCGAGTTTCTTGATGCTCCGCTAACGGCCGCGGCGGAGAAGCGGTTTACCAAGGCCAAGTCGAGCTATAAGAAGAATCGCTTCGCGAAGGCGCTCGTCGGCTTTGAAAAAGCGGTCGCCCACGGCGGCGATGCCGATTTTGTGGAAGAAGCGAGAGAACTCGTTGGCGAACTTCGCAAGCGTTACCGTGAAGACTATCTATTGGTCAACGATCTGGTTGAGACGGCCGATCTGAAGATCGCCCAGAAGCGGCTTACTTCGTTTCGCAAACGTTGGGTCGGGATCGCTGACGACGACGTGGCGGAATTGACAGCCCGGCTGAAGCGCTATCGCAGCGAGGGCCGCCCGGAGCCCGAGGATATTCCGGCTGAGGAGTTGGCCGACAAATCGCACTTGGAAGAGAAAGGGGACGTGGCTAAAGACGGTGCAAACGGAAGCGGCGCCGACTCGGGCGGAGCGAAAAAGATCGCCGACGAGAAGTCCGACATTCCGATGCCATCGGACAAACCTTGGGACAATACCAAGTTTCCACAGCACCCGTTTAAGTTCACACTGCCCGAAGGTTTGGCTGGCTTTACGATCGGCCAAGGCCATCAGGTCATTCCGCAGGGGCTGCATTTCTTCCCGGGTGCGGAGACGATCGCCACCAGCAAGCAAGAGTACAAGTACCCTGCCCAAATCTTTGTGATGGTCGGTGCCGCGCCGCCGGCGGTTCGCGATGTCGTCATCAAGTTCGCCGATGTGGAGTTTTCCTGGGGCGAGGAGAACAACACCAAGACGGTCTTGACCATCGGCGGCGAGCGGAAAGAGATTGCCCATTTGCCGATCCCGCCGCAGCAGCTAGTCACGGTCGCCATCACGGTGTTCGACGATCGCACGTTGCTGATCAAGCTCGCGGAGCAGCAGGTCTATCGGGATAAGGTGCCGGAGGGAGTGGGCCTGGCGGGACCGCTCGTCTTGAGCGGCACCGGCAACATCATTCACCATGGTCTGGTGATTCATGCCGAGAAGCGCAATGGCACTTCCGACTCCGGCGACAAAGATTCTGACGATGACGATTCGCCTTAAGGCGACTACCGGAGGTAGCCGCGACGCGCGGCGTCTGGTTACCGCTGTTTAGAGTTGGCATCCCACCAGGTGTCGATGCGGGCTCGCAGCCGCTTGACGACGTCGGGGTGCTCGGCCGCCAGGTTCTTCGTCTCATGTGGATCGACGAAAAGGTCGAACAACTCGAAATTCTCGCCAGCGTTCTTACGACGATCGCCGTTGTTGTAGGGGCGAATTTTGGGTGTGGGATCCTGCCAGATGATCAGCTTCCACTTGCCGCGAACGCAGGAACGCGTCCACAGGCTCTCTTCCGGCGCGGTCGGCGATGCCATGTCGTGAGCGAAGTTGGCGAAGAAAAGTTCTTGCCGCTTGGTCACCGCCGCGGAATCCAGAAGATTAACGCCGGGTAATGATTGCGGTACCTCGACTCCACAGGCGGAGAGAATCGTCGGCACCATATCCAAGTTCGATGCGAGATGGGTTTCGTTCGTGCTTGCGGCAACGGCCGCTGGCCAGCGAATGATGACCGGCGTGCGGACGCCATTTTCGTAGGGGAAGGCCTTGCCGTATTCGTTCCAACCGTTGTCGGCCAGGTAGATGATCATGGTGTTGTCGTCGACGCCCTGCTCCTTCAGGTGGCTCATCAACTGGCCGCACGTTTCGTCGAGCCACTCGACCATGGCCAAGTACTTTGCTTTGGCCAGCTCTTTGGGTGGTAGCTCCTTGCCGTTGGTGTACTTCTGCAGCAGTCGCTCCGGCGGGTTGTGCGGTCGGTGGGGGAGGAAGGGGGCGTACCAGACGAAGAACGGCTTCTCTTCTTTTTTCGCTTTGCCGATGAAGCGGTGGATCGGTTCCATCGTCTCGCGGCCAATGGCCAATGCCTGTCCGCCGTGGCGACCGGTCGGCCCCATGTCATCCGTGAAGCCGACGCGGCTCGGCTGCTGCATCCAGAGTTTGCCGGTGTGCAGCGTGAGGTATCCGGCGTCGGCCAGTTGCTGTGGCAGTTGCGGGTGTTTGAAGAAACGATCGAGCCACGCCTTACGCGGTTGGCCAGGCACGGGATCGTTGCCGGTGATTCCATGTTGATGCGGATAAAGCCCGGTAAGCATCGTGGCCAATGACGGGCTGCAGATCGCTGTGGTGACGTAACCGCGAGTGAAGGTCAAACCTTCGGCAGCCAAACGATCGATGTTGGGCGTGCGGGCGCGCTGGCTTTCTTGAAAGCCGTAATCGGTCCAGGCGTGGTCGTCGCTAATGATGAGCACCACGTTGGGACGTTCGCGATTCTTGGAAACGCTTTGCTTTGCTGGGCTCTGCGGGAGCGGGGACAGCTTGTTTGCACCTGCCGCTGGCGATTTTGACAGCTTCTTGAGACGAAGATCCTTGAACTCGACCTTCATTCCCTTGTCGTGCAGTTGCAGGCCAATGGCGCCTCGTTTCAGGCGAGCATTCGCGTGGTCGTCGATAAACTCCGAGGATAAACGCCCGTTGATAAACAGCTGGCAATGCCGGCCGCGAGCGAGAATGTGAACGTCGTTCCAATCGCGCTTCTTAATGTCTGCCGCCGTGAGGGGATTGGTGATCTTGACGCTCGCTGCCGTATCGTCGGGTGAGATGAACAGCTGCGTACCGCGATTGCAGGCAGGTTCGTTGCGCGTGGCAAAGTGAAAGTCCCAAGCACCGAGAATGTGCGGCCCGATGCCGACGTGACCGAGATCGGCATGGTAGCCTTCGTAGGGTCGCTTGCCGCTGCTGTCCTTGACGGCGCGAATTTCGACGCCAGTGTTGCCGTCGGTCAGCATCCGATAGCGGAACTTGAGCTCGAAGTCGTCCAAGTCTTCGTCCCGCCAGACGAGATAGGAGAGGCGGTTCTCGCTGCCGCCGCCGGCAATGACGCACTCCCCTGCCCTGCCGTCTTTCTGTTCGCCTGGTAGTTCTCGAATCGACCAGTCAGCGGCTGTCTCCTGGGGCATGGCGTGCCAGCCGGAGAGTGACTTTCCGTCGAACAAACTCACAAAACCGTCTTCGTCCTTTTCGTGGGGGGCGGGATCGCCGGGGGCGCGAACCCCGATCGACTTTCGCCAGGCGGCCAGCTTTTGTTTTAGTGCGGCCGCCCTACTCGGTTCTTTAGTGGCCAGGTCCTCGGTTTCCGATTCGTCCTGGGCCAGGTTGTAGAGTTCGACATCGCCGGTGTCGAAGAACTCGATCAGTTTCCAGTCGCCTTGGCGAATTGCTCCGGCGGCTCGCCCGCCGAGGAAGTGCGGTTTATCGAGCGGGTAGTGCCAGTAGAGCGTGTCGCGGGGAAGCTTGGCGCCGGCGTCATCGAGCAGGGCTGAGAAGGAAACGCCGTCGAGGGTTTGCTCTTGTGGAGGGCTGCTTCCTGCCGCTTCGAGCAGCGTTGGCAACAGGTCGACGCTACAGACCGGCACATCGCAAGTTGCGTCAGATTGTTTGCGGCCTGGCCAGTGAACCACCAGCGGCACGCGAATGCCCCCTTCGTAGAGTGTGCTCTTGCCGGCCCGCAGCGGGGCGTTGCTGGTGACGTTCGATTCGCCCCCGTTGTCCGACATGAAAATCACAATCGTGTTGTCGTTGAGTCTCAATTCGGCCAGCTTGTCGAGCATCATCCCGACGCCGCTGTCAATCGCTTCGAGTTGCGCGGCCAGGTGGACGTTGTTTGGTTTTCCTGTGTGCCCTTTGGCGGCACCAGCTTTCCGTTGGTACTTGGCGATTCGCTGAGCCGGTGCGTTGAGCGCAGTATGCACTGCGTAGTGGCTCTTGTAGAGAAAGAACGGCTGGTCGCGATTTTGCTCGATGAACTCCACCGCCTCCAGGTTCATGCGGTCGACGAGGAACTCGCGGGTGTCCCAGCCAGCCCCCGGGGGGAGTTCGTGGCGATCTTCCTCGGCCACCGGCGGAATGCGACGCTTGACCGCTCGATTGAAGTGATAGGGATGGAAGTAGCTGCCACCGCCGATGCTGGCGTTCTCGCTGAGCATGACTTCGTTGAAGCCGTGATCGCTTGGCAATACTTCCTTGGCGACGCCGGCGGTGCGGTAGCCGGTGAGGTGCCACTTGCCGAGCATGCCGGTCGCGTAGCCGGAGTCGCGAAGTGATTCGGCGATGGTTGTCAGTTCGGTCGGCAGATGTTTTGGCCAATAGGGACGAAGGTAGTCGGTGATGCCGACACGGGCGGGCCACTGGCCTGACATGAAGCTAGCGCGGAAGGGAGAGCAGACCGGCGCGGCAGCATAAGCGTTGGTGAAACGTACGCCGCGCTTCGCAAGCTCGTCGAGGCGGGGCGTTTCGTTGAAGCGATTGCCATAGCAGCCGAGTTCTGCCCATCCGAGGTCGTCGGCCAGCACGACGATGATATTGGGCCGCCGATCGGCGTCACGCTGATTCATTGGCGCAGCATCGGCGGAGGACGTTGTTGCTAAGTAGATTGCGAGTGTGAGAACTGTCCAAATGACCAAGAGGAGCGGGAAGTTCGAAAAAGAGTAGCTCTCGGGTGTCCGCTGGCTCATTCGATCCTGCGAGATTGCTGGCATCATGCTGTCGTTCGGGGCTGAGGTCATCTCGGATGAGTAGATCATGCGTAGGCGAAAAGGGCGCGCGAATCTAGTTGGGTCTCCGCTGCCCTTGCTAGCCACCAGACTATCGACCTGATGTGCGTCAATCAAACGCGGCCTGTGATCAAGCGGCAGCGGTGAGGGCGAAGTCACCATTATTACCGCTACAAAATGCCGCTGGCCAGCGATGAGGCGTTTCCGTAAACTGACAGGGAGAGGGGCAATTGCCCGCCACGTGGTCTAGGCAACTGTGTGGCGGAGCGCGTTTTGGGCTTGTGCATTCGTGCGGCAGGCCATCATGCAGGGCCATTAGAGGGCAGACAAACGAACAGAAGAACTGGCACTCGATTAAGCAAAGGAAAGAGGGCACCGCTATGGATCTATTTGGGCAGCGCTACCGATTCGTTTCAGCCGCACCGGTTGTTGCACGTGGCACGTTGGCGATGGTAATTCTCGCCGCGGCATTTTCTCCGCTCGCCGTCTTTGGCGAGACCGTGGAAGAAAAGTACGAGAATGGGCGAATTAAGATTCGCTTTGAAACGACACGCGACAAGAAGAATGGCAGTTATGAAGAGTTCTTTGAGAGTGGACAGCCACGAGTTGTGGCCAGCTACAAGCAAGGGGAACTCGACGGCGAATACGTTCGTTACCACGAGAATGGCAAGATTGCGACCCGTGCCAATTATCGCAAAGGTAAGAAGCACGGAGCCTATGTCGAACGTAGTGAAGAAGGTCAGCCGCTGTTGACCGTTAGTTACTCCGCAGGAAAGAGGAAGGGCAAGCAGACGATCTATCGCGATGGAAAGCGACATTGGGAGTATGCCTGGAAGAAGGGTGAGCTGCTTAAGATTAACGACACCAAGACGCAGCTGCACACACTCAAAGATGTCAAAAAGGGACTCGCCAAGGTCTATAAGGCCAAGGTCAAGTTGCGTTCCGCGCCGGAAGAACATGTCGCCGCGCTACGACGGCTGAATGCCTATCGATTCTTGTGCGGACTGCCTGCCGATATCACGCTGGAAGCCCGCCAGAGTTATCACTGTCAGGCAGCGGCGGAGCTATTGAAGTTGCACGGGCAGCTTGATCACACGCCTCCCAAACCGGCCGGGATGGGCGAGAAGCGTTACCAGGAAGGCTTTTTGGGAACGACGCGATCCAATCTGGCATTGGGAACGGACTTGGCCGTTTCTATAGATCACTACTTTTACGATTCCGATAACTTCAACATCGGAAACATCGGACATCGTCGCTGGTGCATGAATCCCGAAATGCGAACGACCGGGTTTGGTCGCCACGAGAACTTCTGCGTCATGTGGTCGATGGACAATCGCCGCAGGCCCGTGCCCGATCATCTATTTATTGCCTACCCACCTCAGGGTTACTTGCCCTTGGAGTACTTTTCCACGCATCACGCCTGGAGTGTGTCGCTGAATAAGAAGTACATTCAGTCGAATGAAACCTCCAAGGCGACGATCTACCCGCTGGACGAGAACCTGGTTCCCGGTGAGCCGTTGGAGTTGGCACACCACAGCTACGTTGGTGAGGCGGCCCCGAACGTCGACATGGGGCCGGAAAACGTGCTTGTTTTTAAGCCCGAGTCGCTCGATCTTTCTCCTGGAAATCGCTATGCCGTTGAGGTCACGGGCATTACCGACAACAATGACAAGGAAATCAAGCTCCATTACGTTGTCGAATTCATCGAGTTGGATTGAGTCTAACGGGTGTGAATCTGTCCTGTTCCCGACGACCTCATCCTCAGGCGGACTGGCAGCGGGGGCCATCCAGCGGTGCGGTGAATCGCGATCGCGGTGATATCGCAGACCGAATCGACACCACGTGCAAAACTAGGTCCTTTCATGCCGCACCAGCCTTTTCGATCGCCGCGGTGGTTTCCGCTATTCGTCTTGTTTCTTGTTCTCAGCGTGTGTCAGACGACGGAAGTTCTGGCCGCCTCGAAAAAGGAAAAGGTTGTCGAAAAATACGAGACAGGCGAGAAGAAAGCGGAGTACTTTGTCAAGAACGACGAACGGACGGGACCTTACACCGAGTACCATCTCAATGGTGAGCTAAAGGTCAAGGCTCGTTACATTCGCGGCAAACTGGATGGAGAATACGTCGAGTACCACGCTAACGGAGTCTCTAAGTTCTCGGTCAAGTATCGAAATGGATTGCGAAATGGCCCTTTCCTGGAGAGAGACGAGAACAGCGATCCTGTTGCCAAGGGAAACTATGATCGCGGAAAACTCGACGGACCGTATCTAACCTATCGGAGGGCACGGCCGGAAAAACCGCACGCTTTTGAAGAAGGCGTGCTCGTTAAATTTTTGGGCAAGAAGGTTCATCCTCGTGATCTCGATACGATGACCGAGGCCATTCAAGAAATTCACAAGCAAAAGGTGAATTTCAAGTCGGCCTCGCCGGAGCTGCTTGCCGCATGGCACCGTCTACAAACGTACCGATACCTTTGCGGCGTCAACGCGAACGTCAAATTGATCGAGAAGCGTTGTAATTTGGCGGAGGACGAAGCCGATATCTTGGCAGATCAAAAACCGGAGCACGTGACGGCCGCCTATCCACAACATCAGGCAGTCAAGATTCCCGACGAAATCGATCCCCCTACCACGGCCGCCGGGATTGATGCCTTTATGGCGCATCCAGGAGACTCCGAGAAGGAGCCCGTGTTGTATCGTCGGCAATGCTTGAATTTGCGGATGGAAGAAGTCGGCATCGGCAGTGTCGGCCCTTATGCCGCGATGAGCAAAGATAGTATTTCGCGGCTGCCTGGCACCGATTGGAAGGTGGTAGCGCATCCTGCGCCCGGTTACACGCCGGTCGATTATTTTTCGGCGGATCGTCCCTGGTCGATCATGCTGAACCACAAATGGTACAGATCCATTCTTGAGGTAAAAGCGTTTCAAGTACGACCCGTGCTCGATAACCTTACCCTGGGCAAGCGGCTTGAAATTGGCAAACGGATCGAGATCAGGCCCCTTGAAGAGGATCCCGAAGTCGAGCCCCATTATCTGCTGATCTTTCATCCTCAGGGCGTCAACGTGGCACCTGGGCAGCGGTATTGGGTGCAAGTGAATGGATTTCACCGTAAAGACGGAAACATCGATACTCTTGAGTATCTTGTCGAGTTCACCGATCCGATCGACATGGACAGAAAGATCAAGAAGAAAAGGAAGAGCCGCCGAAAACCTCGTAAATAGCGCTAGGGCACAGCGCTAGAGTTGGCGGTAGAATGAGTCCAGCGTCGCGACTTTCTTTTTGTCGAATCAACGAGGCTTTTTGTCGAATCAACGAGGCTTTTTGTCGAATCAACGAGGGCCATGCCCGGTTCTTATGTCATCACAGCAAGTAACGATTCTGATTTTTCTGACCTGCGTGGGCGGCTGTATCGGCAGTTTTCTTAACGTCGTGGTTTATCGTTGGCCGCGCGGCAAGAGCGTCGTGCGTCCTAATTCGCGATGTCCACAGTGCGACCACGCGATTAGGGCAGTCCACAACATTCCGGTTTTCGGTTGGCTGCTGTTGCGAGGGAAGTGCCGGGACTGCGGGGGTGCCATATCGGGTCGCTACGCGATTGTGGAAGCGTTGATCGCGGCCATATTTCTGGGATTGGCGTTTCATGTCTTCGACGATGCCTTGACGACCCACGTTGTCAAAGACGACGGCATTTCAACAACCATTGCAAGCCTGGGGAGTGTTTCGGGAATGTCCGATCCGATGCGTTGGGCGCTCTACGCCTGTCAGGTGCTGTTGTTAACGAGCCTTGTCGGCGCTTACTTGATACATCGGGACGGATTTAAGATTCCGCGGACGCTGTGGGTAGCGGTTGCCATTGGAGGTGTTGGTGCCGGGATCTTGAGTGTTGTGAATCACCTGCCGCTGGTAACCTAGTTGTCCCCTAGTCTAGCTGTGTCCGGAACACTCGGATGTCCGGCCTGCCCGTCTATTTAGGGTGGAAGTGACAACGAATGTCGCTTAACCGCTATTCGCGCGAAACGGAGAAGGGAATCGAAATGGATGCAAAACAGAATCTCGAAGCGATTCTCAATTCGCCGAGCTATCGACTGGCGGCGCAGGATACTGAATTGTTGGCGCATGACGACCTGCGGCCGGTCCGTCTTCAGCTGGAATTGCTTAAGCCGGAGATGGTATTTGACGAGGCCCAGGTGGCATCGACTGTTGTGGTGTTTGGCGGCACGCAAGTCGTTGATACGGCAGAGGCCGATCAGCGGCTACGCGACGCTCAGGCCAAGGCCGCCGCGGCACCTCAGGACGAGCGTCTGGCACGCGATGTTGCTCGGGCAGAGAGGGTTCTTGCCAAGAGCCGCTATTACGGGCAGGCTCGTGAGTTCGCGCGAATCGTTTCTTCTGCTTGCCAGAAAGAAGGACGTTGTGACTACGTGGTCGTGACGGGCGGCGGACCGGGAATTATGGAAGCGGCCAACCGGGGGGCCTTTGATGTTGGTGCGAGATCGATCGGGCTCAATATCACACTGCCTCACGAGCAAGTCCCCAACCCCTATATCACACCGGAACTCTGTTTGCAGTTTCACTACTTTGCGATTCGCAAGATGCATTTCTTGCTGCGGGCCAAGGCATTGGTGATATTTCCTGGCGGGTTTGGCACGCTCGACGAACTGTTCGACGCCCTAACGCTGCGTCAAACAGAGCGGATGCAAGAGATTCCGATCGTGCTGTACGGAAGAGAGTATTGGGATCGCGTGGTCGACTTTCAATTCTTGGCCGACGAAGGCACGATCCAAGACGAGCACCTCGACCTGATCGAGTATGCCGACACACCGGAAGCGGCGTGGGAGATCATCCGCAAGTTTCACGAAGAGTGAGCCTGCCGCGTTTCACGATCGAGGGAAACGCGCCGGCCGTGTCCTTAAGCTTCTGCGGCTTTGTCTTGCGGCTTAAGTTCTTCCGTTTCGATTGGGGCCCCAACAATCCTGGAGACCTCGACCAGGAAAGCCTTAGCAAAATCTTCGATGGGGTTGTTCGTGCGGGAAGTCGCGGCTTCGTGGTTGGCGGTTATGTAGACCTTGACCAAGGGGGTCCCGCCTCCATAGGTCATGCGGGGATCGCGGGGCGCTCGCCAGGTTTCGTTCTTGTCCTGGTAAGAATGCCAAGCCCAGAACGTTTGTTGATCGACAGAGGGGCCGTCTTCGCTTTCTTTTCGAAAGCGTGCTGTCTTGAAGTAGAGCATTCGTTCCTTGCCCTCTTCGCCGTCCGCATTGACGAAATTGTCGTCCCGGTACTGAATGCGGTGCGCTCGCGGTTCGTGATGCATCTTCATGCCGGAAGCGACGAAGCAGCGATCGGGCGTGTGGACGGCGACATTCCTTCCAAAGCCGCAGATCAGTAGGACGCTGACAGCCTGTTGCGAGTCGACATTCTTGTAGACGGCCGACAGATAATTCTTGGCGCCAGCGCCCTTGATCTCTCCCGGGCCGAGCTCACGCATCTCGACGAGTTCCCAGTCGCCGAATGATTCTTTGGCGCGAAGCTCGTCGAAGCGGGTTACCATCGCCTCCATTCGGGGTGTGGTTCCACCTGACCAACGCTGAGTATTGATACCCTGGCCGACGGTGCAAATGACGAGCAGGACAACGGCAACCACAAGGGGCACGATTCGCAGCATGACGACAACTTCTCCAACAAGGTAGTGACTTCGTACTTCGCGTGGTCAAGACTGCCCCGCGATTGCGCACCAGGCCGAAACATCTGGCCTGGTTTGGGTGTTAGGTTTCGGCGACCTCTTCCGAAAGGTGCTCTTGGCCGTAGCCATCGTTGTATCCGTATCCGTAACCGTAGTAGCCCAGGCTAATCTGGCTGCCGCTGACGCCGTTCACGACGCTTCCCAGCACACGGATGCCGGTATTCTGCAGCCGCTGGCAAGTGTCGTAGACGTTGGAAATCTGACTGACACGGCGGACGACCGATACGATGGCGCCGTCGCAGTGTTGACCGATCAACAGCGGATCGACAACAGAGAGTAACGGTCCGGTATCGACGACGATCATATCGAATTCCTCACGCAACTTTTCGAGCGTCGTACCGAGGATTTCCTTCGTTAACGATTGAATCGATTCGTGATCGCAACGGCCAGCGGCCATAACCCACAGGCCGGGAGCGCGGCTCGGTCGAATGGCTTCCTCAACGGCCGCCTCGCCACGCAGAACCTCGGACAGGCCGGTGTCGAGTGGCAGATCGAGGACGCGGTGGACAGACGGGCGTCGCAAGTCGCCATCGATCAACAACGTGCGGCGTCCAGATCGACCGAGACTGGCGGCCAAGCTACTGGCGACCGTCGTTTTTCCTTCGCCAGAATTGGCACTCGTGACCATGATCACTTGGACGGAGTCGTAGCCGGCGGAATGCAGCAAGAGAGAACGTATGCTGTCGACCGACTCATCCATCATGCCTTGCAATGACGCGGCGTTGACGCCGTTCATGCCCGGCAGTCGCCAACTTCGCTCGGTCAGCATTGGGACATCGCCCATCACTCGCATGCCGAGACCCTCGGTCATGTCGTGCGACGATCCGAGGCGCCGGAACTGGAATTCGTAGAGGGAGACGCCAACCACGGCCAAACCAATTCCTCCCAGAGCTGCCATGACGGCGAGGCGATCTCGCGAGCTGGAGTTGTACATCTGAGGCGTCGACGCCGATTGCGCCAGCATGACCGCATCGGAACTGATTGCCAGCTCCAGCAGGAGTTTCTCTAGACGCAGGCCGACTTCTGTGGTGACTTCCTCAAGTTGCTCGAGCTTGTCTTTTCGCTGTTGCAGTTCGGGCGACGTATCGGTCAGCTGGTCGATTCGCTTCTGAATGGTGGTGACTTCGGCGGCCAATTCCTTGCGATGCTCTTCCGTTGCCGCCAGGTGTTGTTCAAGCAATTCGATTTTCTGGACAATCGGGTGCCGGATGCCTTGATCCTTAATCTGCGCGGCGATCACAGCGCGACGTTCGTCTGCCTGCTTTTGGAATCTATCGATTTCACCTCGGATACGTACGAGGTTTCGCGGCGGAGCGGCGATCGGATCCTTGGTACGTTTCTCAATTTCGCCCGCTTCATCTTGAAGTCGCTGTATCTGGGCCATTAGCCCGACGTACTCGACATCTTGATCGACGGCCTGCTGGGTGACGGCGGCTTCCAGATCTTCTTCGTTTGGAGCTTCTTGTACCTTGGTCTTGCGAAGTTCGAGTTTGATGCGGCGAATTTCTGTTCGCACGACCGACAATTCTTCCTGCAGGTCGATTCGTTGTCCGTCCAAGAACTTATGATGGGCCTCGGCAGTCATGCCGTCGAAGGCGTCGACCTGATCGACCAGACTCTGGTACGCGGCCCTGCGCTGTCGGATTTCTTCAATAAGCCGGCTGTGTTCATCTTCCAGGGTCTTAACCCGATTCAGCTTCGCTTCTCGTTCGGTTGAAACGACCTTCACGAGATAGGCGTTCGCGACCGCGTTGACGATTTCTTTTAGTGGTTCGGCATCATCTCCCGACATGCTGATGCGAAGAATCGCCGTGGCACGGGGATTGGAAACTCGCAGGTGATCCCGCAGCCAGGCAACCGGGTCTTCCCCTTCGGCATCGACTTCCTTCAGCCAGTGGATATCGGAGATGCCTGGCTCGGCGAGTGCCGCATTCAGCACAAGGGGACTGAGGATCAATTGGATATGGGTTTGTAGAGGATCCTCTTCTTTGCGAAGTTTCTGTTGGTCGTTTTGATTTGTGAGTAGGTTATTGGTGTCTGAGAACTTCAAAAATGCTTCGGCCGTGTATTCCACGGGCACCACGAAGAACATCACAATTGCCGCAGGCACACCCAGCATCAATCCAAGTACGGCCGCGAGCAACCAGCGACGCTGTAGGGCGCGAAGAAGATCGACCGGCTTAGGTGGCGCGGTCAGAATCTCCGGCCGAACGGCGGCTTGGGAGCTTGAGTTCGATACACCGGGGGGGCGTGATCCTCCGCTATTAGCCGGAACGAGCGACGACGGGCTGGCAAACTGATCGCGCGCTGGCGGCTGAAGATTCGGATCTTGCGGAGGACGAGGGTCGTTGGGATTGGACACGCGTTCTATTCCTTATGGTGCGTCGGTCGATCTTGCGAATCGTGGAGCTCACTGTACTTACTGAAGTTAGAAGTAGAGCGGCAACGCGAAATCACCGAAAAGCACATACCTCAAATGTCATGCCAAAACGTCGAAATCGATCGACATGACGACTCTGGACCTTGATTTCTAATTGTTCGCAGCGGCGCCTCGCAAAGAAAGCGCTGACCAGGATGCATTTTTGCAACATGCGATGATCACGGAGTTCACCACGAATGTTGATTTCGCATCCACCTGTGACGAACAGTTACCGATTACTTACCGATTATTCGTTCGCTGCGTTCGGCTTATTGGCTGCGGGTTTTTTGTTCTGCGGATTTTTGTGTTCCTCGGTTCACTTATTTCGTGTTTCTTCAATCGGTCAGCGGCAGTTCAAAGAGCGGCAGTTCAAAGAACGGTCTGCGCTAGCGACGCACTGGCGAAACAGGTGGTTGACCGGATCGGCCTTTTCCCTTGCGACTACTATCCGAACGTGAGCGACTGGAAGACGACCGGCCAGATCGAGAGGATCGACCGCTGCCGGAGCTACCGCCATCGGAGCCGCCGCTGCCGCCGGATCCACCGCTGCCGCCGGAACCGCCACTGCCGCCAGATCCACCACGTCCTCCGAGTACGTCGACCGGCCCCTTGGTGACTTCCTTCTCGACGACAATATGTGAGAGGAACGCGACGAAGGCCCAAAGCAGCAACATGCCAATAGGCATCATTGCCAGGCCGGCCCAGTCGTGAATCGTGTCCATGTCAAAACTACGGAAATGGTAGTGGAGGATTCCCGTGGCGCTGATACGGAAGATGTTGGATGCCACTGCGATGGGAACGGCACCGATCACGACAATCACAATTCGCTCCCAAAGTGGACGTTCCAAGACGAGTGCCACGGCCGTGCAAAGGGCCAGGAAGACCGTGAGCATGCGTAGTCCGCTGCACGCCTCAACGATTGTCATCTCCACTTGGTCGCCCGGCACGCCGAACGTGAGTGTATTGTGTTGGCGTTCGACACCGTAGTTGAGCACCTGAAGCACGTACTCGCTGGCGTCGGTCGCTCGGTTCTGCAAAGGATGCAAGACCTTGACCACCATGAAGTCAGGTAGAGGGAACATGAACACCAAGAAAAGCACGATAGGGCCAGTCCACTTAAAGAACTGCCAGCCGCCAACCATCAGGCAGACACCTGCCAAGCAGGGAACGAGTGACGCCATATCGGGAACTTCAATTCCGACGTACGAAGACGCCAGCCGGAGGGCGACCCCGAATGCGAGAATGCCGACGCCCCACCATCGTTCACGAGCCGGAACCGAATCAAATTCGGTGAGCGCTTTGGGATCCCATCGTAGCCACAGCAGGACGGCGGCGAAAACGGGTACGAGCCAACCGTGGGACCACAATGGATTTTCCCAGCAGCTGGCTAAATCGACGAGCGAATTCCAATAAGAGTAGATAATGATCGCGACAAAGGCGCCCAATACGGCGAGAGTTGTCGTCACGCCGGGCGTTAGGATCGACTCGGCTGGCGCTGCCGCCGTCGCCACTGCCGCCTTGGGTTGTTCGGGAGCCGGTTGATCAGGTGCTTGTTCCATGAGTTGACTACGAGCCTCGGTCGATTTCAATACGGACAGATAAGGTTCAACTTCAGAAGACAACGAATCCGCTGCCCAGCCCCGGGCAGCATTTCGCAATGGATCGTTGCATCATTCTGAGGACAAATATCTATAGGTTAGGTACGGGCAAGTTAGGAACGGGCAAGTGGCCGCAAGTCGCGCAGCTACCTTGCCTATTGCTTCCCAAATGTTTGACGTGGCGGAGGATCCATCCCGAACGGGCACGTCTTAGCACTCGAACTTCTTCGTGCTGGCAGACTTCTCAAGCAGCAACGAGGAACTTATTTCCTCTCCGCCACAGAGACGACACCGACCACTTTGCCCTCAGAGAAGAGTGCCTTGTGACTGCGTCGAGTCTGACCTGAATTGATGCCAACGAATGGGTAACTCGGCGGCTCAATCAATGCTCATGATATGGGTAGTTGCACGAGGTGTCAAATAGTTCTCACCAATAGACTTACGGTCCAAAACGGGGGCTTAATTTCGTTCTGCGGACTGTGCGGCTTGTAGGGGCGTATTTCTGTTTCGGCGAGCCGAAAACGGGACTCCAATTCTGGCAGTTTGGTGGCGTCCTGGTCACCTTGTAATCGTGCCTCATAGCGGCTGCGCGGAGCGGTCGTGGGAACCCGGCTGCCGCGTGGAAATCACGTAAGAATGAAATCCGCAAAGGGGTTGCTGCAGTGATTGCATGATCGCTTGGGCAGGATGCTCCTGTCGTTCGCCGGTTGGAAACAAGCTGGCAGCAGCTGCAAATTTCTGGGGCTGCTGGCAATGAAAGCAAGGAAATTCAACGAATTTGGAAGTCTGAGCAAAGTTTGCGGGTGAGTTTGACGATTATGCCATCGTTGAGGCTTATGCGGTCGTGAAGTCTCATGGGGGGGAAATGTGCTGGCGCGAGGAATCCGTTCTGTCGCGCTTAAGTCCTTAGGATCCCCCTGCCATGATGCATCTACAAAATCACAACCTGCGGTGGTGCCTGACGCTCGTAATCACGATCGGCACTCTCTCGACGTCGACTGGCTGCGAACTCTTTCGCGGTGGGCGGAATCGCAAAATCGAGTTGTCGCTGCCTCCGATTCCTGCGGAACAGAAGGTTCCCAATGAGGAATTCAAGACGACGCTGCCGCAATACGT